>JANYAB010000054.1 GCA_025355225.1 Bacteroidota bacterium | reverse complement strand
GTTAGCCGCATGCATTTATTTGGCAGGTAATTCCTGGTCCATGCGTTAGCGATATAGAATTGCTCAAAAACAGCATCGCCCTGTAAAGGCATTAGCGTAACAATTTCAATAGCTGTATAGATGTTTTTTTCGCGAATCTGCAATTCCTGTTCATCTACATAATAGTTCATACAGAAATAATGTTCTTTTTTTACCAGGAAAGTCAGCTTTTTAAAGCAATGCATTATTGTACGGGCTATCCAAAGCCTGTTTTTAACGGTTATAATGAACAGGTCGATATCAGAGTTTTCATCAGCGAAATTTTTTGACAGGGATCCCGATATGGCTATTCCCCTTACATAAGGAAAGCGAATGAGTAGTTTGCTCACTTTCTTTGCAATACGTATCATTTCGGCGGCCTTTGCATTTCCTTTTTCTCGCCGTTCAATTAAAAAATAATCGTTTTTTAAGGAATAGAACCTTTCAAATTTGTAAATCAATCTATCGATGATAAGGCTTCGCAGGGCGTATCCAAATTCCGCCTGGTCGTATTTAACCGGAAGAAATAAAAATACTTCTTCCATTGTCAAAGGATAATTGAACAGATCAAAATAAGCAAGTGTTGCTAATATATTTTTTTTGATTTCCGACAAGGCCTTGCTGATTAGTGGAACAGGATTCATCTTATAGTCATGACGGAACAACCATGCGATTGGTTGCCACCTTTCTTAAATATTTATGTCGTTTTATTGGAATTTGAAGCTTTTCTTTATGATCTGATACAAAAACAAAGACAGAGAAGAAAAAACTATAATAAAGCACTCCTTTATCAGCATCAAGGATGTTTTCTGACAGCGAAACGATCGATAAAAGCATCATAAAACTGAAAAATACAATATCTTTTTTCCTTATGGCTTCCCTAAATCCATAACACAGGGTTACCAGGTAAACTGCAAGTCCCCATAAGCCCGACTTAATTAAAAAACTTAGATACTCGTCGTGTGCGTTCAACCGGTTGAGGTACGAGCGGTAAAATTTCTTTTCAAAATATTTTTCCTGCAAAAGCCCGGTCTCTGAGCCTGCACCGTACCCTATTAATGGCGATTTCTTGATCAGATCGACTGCAATTTCCCATCTTGCGAAACGCGGATCGGTAGTTTCACCAACCTTTGATTGCGAAAGATCCTGTCTTAGTTCGGTTAAAAAGCGATCCCTGAGAGCCTGCGAATTAAAAATACCAATGGCAATTAAAACCGACAATGAGGCTGCAATTATTATAAAACGTTTACGCTGCACACCTTGCAAAAGGAAATAAGGGAGTGCGATATTGATGATCAAAAACAAAGCAACAAAAATAGATTTTGAACTTAATTGAATGATCCCTGCCGCAAGGATAAAACAGCAAATACCATAAAGCAATTTGTTTGCGGTTAGGCCTTCCTTTACCAACAGGGATAACATATAAACCAATGCGACAGCTATCTGTAAAGAGAAGAACGTGGCGTGTATATCTATCGGTTCCGAGAAATTATGACTGGTAAATGCGGAGGAAAAAATTGACGATAGCGGTAATTGATAGTGTCTGATGGTGATAAAGGCATCAAAATAAAGGTAAATGATAGTTAAAGTGCAGCCCAAAGCAAATACAAGCAGCAATGATGGAAAGTATTTTTTCAGATCGAGAGAATTAAAACAAAATAACAAGGGGAACAAAAAAATGGGTATATCTAATTCCCAATCTTTAAAGGCTGCCGCCGGGTTTACTGCATACGTTGTACTGATCACCGTTACCAGAAATACAGATTGCAGTATTAATGTTCGTAAGGTAAATACGGGTTTTATTGAATTTTTACTGATTTGAATTATCGTATGTAACGCAAAACTTATTAGGATAAGATGACTGTAAAAACGGTCAAATGGCAAACTAAGCATGAACAGCATTAGGTGATAATAGCTGATCTTGTTAGCAATGGTATCCTTAATAAGAAATAACTCTCTCATGATTTAGTTTATCGTGGCATTCCAAAATGAACGATTCGTATTCATCAATTATCTTCTCCCAGCTAAACTGAAATTCTATTTTATGCAGGTTATTTTTCACCATGATCTTTTCAGTTTCTTTACGCTGCACGTTTTCAACAATTTGCTGTACTTCAGTGGCATCCGAAAAATAAAAGGCATCGGTATGCAGCACCGATTTGTTAAAGGGGTTATTGTGTGCTGCGATAAGGGCCTCGCTTGCCATGGCTTCAAGCAGTGAAGGATTAGTACCGCCTACGCTGTGACCGTGAAAATACAGGTAAGAATTGTTTTGCAATGCTCTTACCTTTGCCGTATCAAATATTGACCCCTTGAATTGAATACGCTCATCGTTTTTAAATTTGTGGGTAATGAATTTTCCGAACCGGTTGCCGGTATCGCCCAAAACCTTAAAATTTTTGTGGGAGTTACTATTGTTAAACCCTTCCAAAATAGTCTCGATGTTGTTTTCGGGTTCCATCCTGGCCATTAGTAAAAAGTAATCTTCTTTTAGCGCTTCGGTATTGTCAAATTGCTCCCTTTCCTCGTCGGTGAATAGGTCCGCCCCGTAAGGGATGTATTCACTGGTTATATGGTATTTGTTTTCGAGGTACGCTTTGATAACCCTCGAATCAGAAATGTAGAACTGGCTGTATTTTATAGCGAGTTTTTCAGCATATTTTAAAAATTGCTGAACAGATTTTGAATATTTCGATCTTTTCCATTCCAATCCATCCATATTGGTGATAATGGTACTTTCTTTAGGATATAATTTACCCCA
>JANYAB010000048.1 GCA_025355225.1 Bacteroidota bacterium | reverse complement strand
GTACTTGCCATAAACAAGCGTAAGGTTCTGTTTCCGTAGTTTTACCAGCTTCCTGAAATAATTAAGGCAACTGGCCGGATCATGTTCCTGCAGCGCCGCATTAATAGATGGGTAATTTGGATTTACTTTTATCCAGGGTGTGCCGCTTGTAAAACCTGCATTCGCGGTGCCGTTCCATTGAAACGGGGTGCGCCCGTTGTCGCGACATTCAAATTTTATACGCGTCATATATTTCTGCATATCGCCGCCAATATTTTTTTGATGCTGGTATTCGTTCAGGGTGGCTACATCCCGGTAGTCCTCTATCTTATCAAACCCGGCATTGGTCATTCCCAGTTCATCACCATTATAGTAATAGGGTGTGCCGCGCATAGTCAAAATAAATGTCGACAGCATTTTAGAAGACAGCTCCCTAAAGGCAGGCTTATCATTTCCAAACCGGCTCACCAACCTGGCCTGATCGTGGTTAGCCAGGAAGATGGATAACCATCCATTTTGAGCAAACTCCTTGTCCCAACGGCCAAAGACTTCTTTAAAATGCAATAGGCTGTATCCTTCGGGTTTTGCAATATCAACCCCATCAAAGGCATAAGCCATATTTAATTCTTTGCGCTCTGCGTCAACCATGTTGTGCGCATCTGTCATGCTATTTCCTGCACCTTCAGCAACACTCATCACATCATATTTGCTTAATACTTCCCGGTTCATTTCTTTCAGGTAATCATGTAAATGAGGGCCGACTCCGTAGTACAAACTGAAGTTTTTTTCATAGCCCTGCGGGAACGCCGGGAAAGTAGTATCCTTTGCCGCAAACTGAAACGCATCAAGCCTGAAACCATCGATCCCTTTTTCGGCCCAAAATTTCATGATATCGTAAACCTCTTTGCGCAGTTGCGGGTTTTCCCAGTTCAGATCGGGTTGTTTTCTCGAAAAATAATGCAGGTAGTAGGCATTAGTAAGCGAGTCATACCGCCATGCGTCGTGGTTTACATCGAATAAACTATAACGGGGCGCTGGTTTGCCCCGCTCGGCATTCCACCAGTGATAATAATTGCGATACGGGTTTGTTCTCGAGCTCCGGCTCTGCTTAAACCATTCGTGTTCGTCGCTGCTGTGGTTTACTACCAGGTCCATCACCATTTTAATCCCCCGGTCGTGCAGGCCTTTAAGCATAACGTCAAAATCCTTCATCGCGCCAAAATCCTTCATAATGTTACGGTAGTCGCTAACATCATACCCATTATCATCGTTTGGCGAACTATAAATAGGGTTAAGCCAAACCACATTAACGCCCAGGCTTTTAATGTAATCTAATTTAGAAATTATACCTTTTAGGTCGCCAACGCCATCGCCGTCGCTGTCTTTAAAGCTGCGCGGATAAATCTGATAAACTACGGCTTCCTTCCACCATTTTCTTTCGGTAGCATCAGACTTTGATTTTGTTTGAGAAAAACCTAAAGCCTGGCAAAGAATTATAGTAAGCAGGATCACACCTGTAGAATTAAGGTAGCGCTTCATTTTGATGAATTTTGAGGTTTAAAATTATGGATTAATAATAGGATATTAGCCAGACACATTTAAACCATATCAAAAATAATTTGCAATGGAACCAATAACCTACGGCTATAGTAAATTCATAGGATGGTCGGGAATGATCTTTTTCACAGGAAGTTTAGTTTTTATACTCTACTTGGGAATTTTAGCCCATGATGCTAAGGCTTGGTTATATTTCAGTATCCCAATGTAATTAGATGTGGGATTGCTAATCGCTTTCCTCAAGTGGTGTTTTATACCCTTACTTAATGGCGCGGCAACGCTGGAGCTTGATGAAGAGAAATTAGAGTGTTACATAACTGGTAGAACTATATACTGGAAGGATGTGGTAGAGATTTCGGAAGATTCTTCGCGTTATTCTTCCTGGATTAAATTTGAGATGGTTGACGGTAGTGACGATTTGACCGTGCCTACTAAATGGATTGAAGGAAGCAATACATCAATATACAACAAAATGCAGGAATACTTCGCCCGAACTTTATGAGCCTTCATCTATCAATTAATAATAGGATATTAGTTGAATACAAAAAACCAAATTATGAACAGAAATCTCGGGATAATATTGATCGTCATTGGTGCAGCAATGCTTATTTGGACAGGCTTCACCTATACCAAAAAAGAAAAGCTAATTGATGCAGGACCCATACAGGTTTCGGTTGATAAAAAAGAAAGTGTGAACTGGCCCCCGTACCTCGGTACCATTTTACTGGTTGGCGGGCTTGTAATTGTTATTACCAGCAAAAAGAAAAATTGAAAAAAAGGCGGAAAAACTTACCGGGTTAACCCGTAGTTTCACCGGTAAAACACGCTTATCCGGCGGGAGTTGTTTGCAGTGTCATCTGCAATTGGCTAAACTTGCCGGGGATGCTTAACTAAATCTATCCCATTAAAAATGAATGCAACAGAGCAAACCAATATTTTACAGGTAGACAACCTGAACGTATATTATGGCACTTTCCAGGCGGTTAAGGACGTTTCGTTCAATGTAATGCGGGGTGAAATATTTGGGTTGCTGGGCCCTAATGGTGCCGGTAAAACCAGTTCGTTAAGTGCGGTTGAGGGATTGTTGAAACAGCAATCGGGGACAATTACTGTGGCCGGCTATGATACACTGCAAAAGCCTTTGTATGCGCGTGCAGCTATGGGTGTGCAGCTGCAGGCTACCAGTTTTCAGCCGGAGTTGAATGTTGCCGAAATATTACGATTGTATGCCGGCATCTATGGCGTCGAACTTGGTAAAGAAAAACTGCAAAGCATACTAAAAGATATTAATCTTGCCGAGGCAGAAACAAAAAAGTTCAGGGAGCTATCGGGCGGACAGCAGCAGCGCGTTTCGCTGGTTATTGCTACCATACACGATCCCAAACTGGTATTGCTTGACGAGCCTACATCGGGCCTCGACCCGCAATCGCGCCGCCAGCTTTGGACACGGATCGAGGCCATTCGCGAAAAGGGTTACGGCGTACTGCTCACCACCCATTCGATGGAAGAGGCGGAAGCCGTTTGCGACCGGATCAGTATAATAGATCATGGGCGCATAATAGCCACCGGTACGCCGCAATCGCTGATAGATAAGCACCGTGACGACCCGGAAGTGATAGCAGTTTCGCGGCGCGGCAGGGTGACACTCGAAGACGTATTTATAGCGCTGACCGGTGAAGCGGTAAGAGGATAAATTAAACCATTAGATTCATAGCGATGGGTTTCAAACTCATCGATACAAAACATAAATAAATACCATGGAAATCACCATACCAAAAACATCTGCTGTAATGACCGCCTTGTTGCGTGCCGATTTTACCACCTTGTGGCGCAACCGCCGATCGGTAGTAATGGTGCTGCTGGTGCCTGTAATTATCACTTACTCGTGGAAGGGACTTGTAGCAAGCGCGGGCGGTGCTTTTGTGCTTTCAAACGCTATTACGCTTGGTCTGGTTGCCGTCGGGCTGATGGGTTATACTAACTCCATAGCACGCGACCGGGAGAAAGGTGTTTTTCAGCGATTAAGGGTTTCGCCGGTACCATCATGGGCCATTATGGCCAGCAGGCTTATTGTTCAGCTGACGATGATCCTGTTGCTTACCCTTGTCGTTTTTATCGCCGGGTATAAGCTCGACAATATCAGCATGTCTGCAACTGGCTATGTTCTTACTTTTTTAGCTGCTATTATTGGTGGCGCAGTGTACCTGAGCCTGGGACAAGCAATCGTAGGGCGCATAAGCAATCCCGAAACGGTTAGTTCCACCACCCGGCTGGTATATTTTTCCTTTATCATAGTCGGTATGTTTGGCGAACTGGGTGTGCTCGGCGAAAAATTTAAACATGCAGTGGACTGGACGCCATACGGCACGGTTAAAAATATCCTTGCTACCTCGCTGGAACCGGCAACCTGGAACAATCATACCAGTGAGGCGCTACTGGTTACCGTAGGTTATACCCTGGTTTTTGCTACGCTGGGTATCAAATGGTTTAAGTGGAATACGAAATGATTTCGAATTTCGAATTTGGGATTTCGAATTTTAAAAATTGAATTTGGAAATCCCAAATTGAAAATCCGAAATCCGAAATCAAAATTACTCCACATGTATAGTTAAATGCTGAAGCTCCGGCTGTAATCGTTTTACCGATTCGGCCACCCGTTTAATGAACATGTAATTGGTTGTGCCGCCAATAACGGCGCCAACTACGGGTATTAATCTGCCTGCCGTTTTTGAACCCAGCCTGATCATCATTTTTTCGGAAACTCTTTCCAATATGGTTTTGGTAATGGTTACCCCTGCTTCCACCTGGAACACTACAGCCAGTATAGAAACAAACTCATCAAAATCTATATTATAACTGCCCCTGTTATGGTATAAGGTAGCCAGCGTAACCCTAAATTGCTGTACAACCATGTTAAGCAGGTCGAAAGGAATGCCCACGGCCATAGTAAGTGCACCGCCACCGCCCGATATTGCGCCGGTTGTGGCAGCATAACGTGCGCAATGCTCAATAAACCTGTCGAGCCCCATTTTATCTACACCCTGTTTTACACCTAACTGATCGATGTGCGTAAATATCTTCTTAAAAGTATCCTGCTGCAGGCCTTCGAGGTTGAACCTGATGTTTGACCCGATCTTATTAAATGTAATCATTTTTTTAGCTTTCTGTTTCCCTATAAACACCAAATTGCCGCATTTGTTGCGCTTTTCTTTCTGTTTTTGATGCCAGCTTTGAAATTCGGACTGTTTTATTATTTGTTATTAAACTAAAAATCAATAGCTTAGAGCAACTTATACACCGCAAAATGAAAATTTTATCTTTTCTTTTATTAATAGCCGCAATTACCGCGGCTAACGCGCAAACAGTTAAAAATAATAACATTGTAATAGGCACTACCGATAGTGTCAACTCCAAAATTCTGAAAGAAAAAAGGAAGATTTGGGTGTACCAGCCTGCCGGAGCGGGCGATCCGACATTCACAAAACAGCGTTACCCGGTGGTTTACCTGTTGGACGGCGACGGGCATTTCGCCTCCGTTGCGGGGATGATCCAGCAGCTGAGTGAAGTAAACGGCAACACCATATGCCCGGGTATGATCGTAGTTGCGATACCTAATACTAACCGTACCCGCGACCTTACACCAACAAATGCTTTGGCCGGCCCGGATGGCAAAAAAGTTGATGGTTTTCAAACTTCGGGCGGAGGGGAGAAGTTCACCGCTTTTATTGAAAAAGAACTGGTACCGCACATAGATTCACTATATCCAACGGCGCCTTATAAGGTGCTGATCGGTCATTCATTCGGAGGGTTAACGGTGATGAATATCGTGATCAACCACCCCGACTTGTTTAATGCTTATGTTGCCATTGATCCCAGCATGTGGTGGGATAGCAAAAAACTGTTGATCCAGGCCCATGATACCTTTCAGCAGAAAAAATTTGAAGGAAAGGGTTTGTTCCTCGGGATTGCCAACACCATGCCCGCTGCGATGGATACTTTGCAGGTAAGGCGTGATACTTCTGGTGGTACAGCGCATATCCGCGCCATTCTGGAA
>JANYAB010000024.1 GCA_025355225.1 Bacteroidota bacterium | reverse complement strand
GTTAGCGAATTTGACAATATCTCGTTAAATCCATTTGCTGAGAGCAGATCGGATATCGCATTTTGCACATCGTCCTTTTCGGGCCTTATAGAATTATTTAACGATGCCCTGATCTGGGTTGGAATCTCAATATTATTGTATCCGTAAATGCGCAATATCTCCTCGATCACATCCACCTCGCGGGTTACATCGACACGATAAGGAGGGATTTTTAATGATAAGCCTTCAACGGATTCATTAACGATCTGAATATCTAATGCGGCTATAATTGATTTGATCTCCTCATGAGCGATTGATTTACCGATCAGCCGGTCTACATTTTTATAAGTAATTTCAACATCGAAAGGTTCAATTACAACTGGGTATATGTCCGAAATATCAGAAGATATGGTACCACCTGCCACTTCCTTTATTAATAAAGCTGCATATTTTAAAGCAAAAACAGTTATATCCGGATCGGTGCCACGTTCAAAACGGAATGAAGCATCCGTTTTTAACCCGTGTCTTTTTGATGTCTTACGCACCCAAACCGGGTTAAAATAAGCGCTTTCAAGAAATATATTTTTTGTCGAATTTTTCACTCCGGAACCAACGCCTCCAAATACGCCGGCAATACACATCGGCTCTTCGGCATTGCAGATCATCAGATCATCCGCGGAAAGCTTACGTTCCACTTCATCCAAAGTTTTGAATAATGTACCCTCCGGACAGGTTTTTACGATCACCTTACCCCCTTTAATAGCATCTGCGTCAAAAGCATGCAAGGGTTGGCCAAGGCCATGCAATACAAAATTGGTTACATCCACTATGTTGTTAATTGAACGCACTCCTATCACGCCCAGCATTTCCTTCAACCATTTTGGCGAATCTTTAACTTCAATGCCCGAAATGGTTAAGCTTGAATATCTTGGGCAGGCTGCATCATTTTCAACCACGACCTCAATTTTGCAGTCGGTATTATCGACTTTAAAACCCGAAACATCTGGTTTGATCAAATTTGTTTTTAAATACGCAGCAATATCACGGGCGGTACCTAAATGAGATGCAGCATCTGCGCGGTTAGGGGTTAGACCTATCTCAAACAAGTAATCATTATTCAGCTTAAAATAATCTTTTGCCGGTGTACCTGGGATTGCATCCGCATCAAGCACCATGATCCCGTCATGTGATGTGCCCAAACTTATTTCATCCTCGGCACAGATCATCCCTTCGGATACCTCACCTCTTATTTTCGATTTATTGATCTTGAACTGCTGGCCCTCTAATGGGTAAACCATAGCGCCAACCACAGCTACGACTACCTTTTGCCCTGCAGCAACATTGGCCGCGCCGCAAACGATTTGCAGGTCGGTACCCGTACCTACATCAACTTTTGTCAAATGTAAATGGTCGGAATTAGGATGATTTGCGCTTTCTTTAACGTGGCCTATCACTAAACCTTCCAGTCCCCCAGGGATGGCCTCCACCTTATCCAGCACTTCCACTTCCAAACCAATGCCGGTCAGTATCTGTGAAATTTGTTCGGGTGTTTTATCGGTGTCAATAAATTGTTTAAGCCAATTATAAGATATCTTCATTATAACAAAGTGATAATCGGCAAAGATACGATTTAAGGGGAAAGGTTAAAGGAGAAAGGTTATTTCGGATTTCGGATGTTCGATTTCGGATTTTTTGATTTGAGTATTTATTTCCCAGACCTTATTAATTCTTTAACGAAAATGTTTTATATCGAAATCATTTGCACATCTGCATATCTACTCACCTGCACATCATAAAAGTCCCTCATCCCCAAAGCTGAAATATCCTGTATCGGTTAGAATTAAATGGTCGGATACATTAATATCGAGCATTTTACCGGCTGCTGCTATCCTTTTGGTCAACTCTATATCCAGGTGACTGGGTTTTAAATTGCCTGACGGGTGGTTATGTATCAGAATAAGAGCGCTTGCCTGGTGTTGCAGGGCTACATGAAAAATGATCTTCGGATCGGCAACCGTGCCTGAAAGGCCACCTTTGCTGATCAACTCTTTGCCTAATACTTTTCCCGATCGGCCAAGCAATATGATCCAGAATTCTTCGTGGTTCAGGTCAACCAAATGCCGGCGCATCAGGTTATAGGCATCTTTGCTGCTGATAATGCTTTCTACAATCTTGCTTTCCGTTTCATTCCTTCTCCGGCCAATTTCAAGTGCGGCGATAATTGAGATCGCTTTAGCCTCGCCTATCCCCCTGAAACCGGAAAGCTCATTGATGGATCCCTTGGCCAATTTATTCAGATCATTATCGTAATGGTGCAATATGCGTTTGCTTAATTCAACAGCGGATTCAGTGCGGCTTCCCGAACCAATGAGTATGGCGATCAGTTCGGCATCCGTAAGCGCCCGCCGGCCCTGGGTACTTAGCTTTTCGCGGGGCCTGTCCTCTTCGGCCCAGGATTTTATGCTGATCTTATTTTCGTAATTTTCCATTTGTCTGAATCAGAATTTGCAGAATTCTAAAATTAGCAGAATATTAACGCCGATCAGTTTCTTTAATAAGAATTTTGAAAATTCTTTAATTCTGCAAATTCTGATTCAGACAAAAAATCGTGTCAAAAAAGAACACGATTGATGGATTACAATGATTTTATTTAATGAAAGAATTTATCATTCTAATCTGTACAATCCCAAAATCGTGTCAAAAAAATAGCGATGAGTTTTTGACCCATCGCTATTCATTATAGAAAAATATCTTTTTACTTTAAACCGTTTACAAATTTTGTAAGCTTTGATTTGTTGTTCGAAGCTTTGTTTTTATGGATAACATCTTTCTTAGCTAAGCGGTCAAGCATCGAAATTACTTTTGTTAAAA
>JANYAB010000816.1 GCA_025355225.1 Bacteroidota bacterium | reverse complement strand
TGGGTACATAGGCCCCGCCGGCTTTTAGAATCCCCAGCATCCCGATCAGCATATCTGCGCCACGCTCGATCAGCAATGGTACCAGTGTTTCTTCTTTTACGCCTTTGCTTTGTAAATAATGGGCCAGCTGGTTCGCCCGCTCGTTGAGCGCACGGTAGCTTAGTTGGCTGTCTTCAAAAGCCAGTGCGATGCCGTCCGGGTTCTTTAATGCCTGGTCTTCAAACACGCCGGTCAATGTTGACTGGTCGGGGTATGGGCTCTCGCTGAGGCTGAAGGCCTGCAGTTCGGTTTGTTCTGCTTTGGTCAGCAGCTCTAACTGGCCTACCCTTGCCGCTGGTGCGGATACGATTGATGTCAATAGCTCGGCGAAATGGGCCGTCATCCGGCTGATGCGCTCCTCGCTGTACAGATCGGTACTGTATTGTACTGTACCCAGGAAACCATCTTTGGTTTCTTGTATAAAAAATGTCAGGTCAAACTTGGAAATAGTTTGTTCATAGCCCTCATCCGACAGTACCAATTCACCTAACTTCAGCTCGGGGATTTCCGGTGTATTTATCAGCACCAGCATCACCTGGAACAATGGGCTGCGCCCAGCTACGCGTTCCTTCACTCCGGTCTCCACCACTTTCTCAAACGGCACTTCCTGGTGAGCATAAGCCCCCAGTGTTGTGCCTTTTACATTTTGCAGCAGTTCGGTGAATGGCATATCGCCTTTTACCTCATCGCGCAAAGCAAGCGTATGAACATAGAACCCAATGAGTTCTTCTAATTCCTCCTGCGGCCTTCCTGCTACCGACGTACCTACACAAATATCATCCTGTCCGCTGTAACGATACAAAAGCACTTTAAACGCTGCAAGCATCGTCATATACAAAGTGGTGCCGTGCTGATGGCTTAAATCCTTTACCTTTGTTGCTAAACCCTGGTCTATTTTGAAATTGAGCGAAGCCCCACGCGAACGCTGAACCAATGGCCGGCTGTAATCTGCAGGAAGCTGCAGCGTCGCAACATCATCCAATTTTGCTTTCCAGTAATCCAATTTATTCTGCAGCACTTCTCCCTGCATGTATTTTCGCTGCCAGATCGCATAATCCGCATATTGCAGCGCAAGCGCAGGTAAGATTGTTTCTTTATTATTTGCATAGCCTTCGTACAAGGCTATTACTTCCTTCACTAAAACTGATTTCGACCACCCGTCCGATGCCATGTGGTGCATCGTAACCACCAATATATGGTCATCTTGTCCAAGCTTGATCAAATCTGCCCGCAACATATAGTCCGCCGACAGGTCAAACGGCTTGCTGATCAGATCGGATACTAACGAGGATAATTCCTCTGTTCCTTCTCGATAAGTTAACTTACTTACAATTCCCAGGGACCACATATCTGCAGGTAATATATATTGGTAACCCTGACCGTCATGTTCGTGAACGACAGTCCGCAGTACCTCATGACGCCTGATAATCGCCCGCAGTGTATTCTCTAATACTTCCAATTTTATTTCGCCCCGTAAGCGCAATACGGAAGGTGTATGATATTGTACACTTCCCTCCAGCCGGTCAATGAACCATAAACGCTCCTGGCTAAATGATAAAGGGATGTAATCCGGGCGAAAGGTTTCGGCCGAGATCGAGGGTAAAAGCTCCTGTGATGGTTCCGATACAAGGCGGGCCGCCAGCAAGCTTATGGTTGGGTAATCGAACACATCGCTTATCGGCAATTCTGCTCCAAAAGCCTTGCGGATAGCTGATACTAATCTTACCGCTAACAGTGAATGGCCACCAAGCTCAAAAAAGTCGTCTGATGTTCCAATCTCGTCAATCTCCAGCACATCCTGCCATATCTCGGTCAGCTTTGCTTCTGTCGCGTTCCGCGGCGCGGTATAACCCCCTTCAGGTAATGATCCCTCAGGGTCAGGCAGCGCCTTACGGTCTACCTTTCCATTTGCCGCCAGTGGCAAGCTTTCCAGCTCCACTAAATGGGCCGGTATCATATAATCCGGTAATTGTTCTTTCAAATATTCGAAGATCCCCGTACGATCATACTCACCACGAGGCACGACATAGCCCACCAACTGGTTATTTCCCTGCTTATCCTCACGCGATAATACTACCGCCTGTTGTACTAATTCGCACTCTTCGAGGATACGACCCACTTCTCCGGGTTCTACACGGTAGCCCCGGATCTTCACCTGGTCGTCCACACGGCCTATGAAAACGATGTTGCCATCCTGCTGATATTGAACCCTATCCCCCGTGCCGTACATAGTTGACCGGCCATCTTTGCCGAAAGGATTCGGAACAAACTTTTCAAGGGTCAACTCATCATTGTTTACATAACCGCTTGATACACCGTCTCCGGCGATATAAAGTTGGCCGGGCACACCTATTGTGCAGAGGGACATATCTTTATTTAATACATAAACTTGTGTATTGGAAAAAGGCTTGCCGATAGGAATAGTTTGATCATATTGAATATCAGGCTGTACCTCGTGAAGCAATTTTCCTATAGTTGTTTCGGTTGGCCCATAGTGATTTACTATCCGGCAGGAAGTTCCGGTCTCCCGGATCATTTCTACAACGGAAGCATGTAAAGCCTCGCCACCGAAAATTAACAATTTCCGGGGCAACAAAGGCTCCCCATCCATAATCAAAGCTTTCCAATGTGACGGTACTATTTTCAGGCAATCGATCCTGTGCTCTTCGAAATATTCGTGAAGGTCCTCGATATGGCTGACGATCTCTTTGGAAAACAAATGTAAGGTGCCGCCAGTTAACAGCGATCCATAGAGTACCGTATTGCCCAGGTCGGTGGCGATAGAGGATACCAGAGCGAACGAACTGCAATCACTAATCGCTATCTTGTCATCCAACCCGAATACATAGTCCACCAAATTCCGGTGGCTAATTTGTACCCCTTTTGGTTTACCCGTAGAGCCTGAAGTATAAATCACATAAGCCAAATGATTTGACTGAAGGTTGGTTGCCGGCATGCCTGAAGGCTGCTGTCTTAAAGCAGCGCGTTCTTCATCCAGTTCTATAATTTCCACACCTGCATAAGAAGGTATCTTGTAGCTGCTTGAACTGCTGCTGACCACCACTGAAGCGCTGGTATCTTCCAGCATATAACTAATGCGGTCTTCCGGAAAATCCGTATCAATAGGTACATATCCTGCGCCAGCTTTTAGTATCCCCAGCATCCCAACAAGCATGTCGATGCCGCGTTCAATCAACAGGGGTACCATCGTCTCTTCCTTCACACCTTTAGCCCGTAAATAATGGGCCAGTTGGCTGGAACGTTCGCTGAGCGCCTTATAGTTTAATTGCTGTCC
>JANYAB010000799.1 GCA_025355225.1 Bacteroidota bacterium | reverse complement strand
TTAAGACTTTCCTTTTAACAATAAAATATCCAGACTAAGAATCCTACAATCTTTAAATCCTATATATCTTAGTTCGGACAAATATTCAATCCTTTTTAACCACCAGATTAGCAAAATTCCCACCGAGCCCGAAATTCCATAGGCCAAGCATGCCATTGCTGCGAGTGTTCAGTTTTTTAACTTTCAAGGATGCCTTTGGAGAATGATTGACATAGACAGTTATGGAGTCCTTATCTACTACTATGCGGGCATGAAACCAATCTTTAGCCTGCGGAAAGGGATTCACAGCATTTTCGTAAACTAAAGGGTGTTCATTTCTAAGCTTTTCCCAGGGGTAATCGGGTTGACTGATATACTGCACAGTGTGCTTTTTCCGAAGAGTGTCAGCAGACTGAAAGTTAAAAGGGCGAAAATAGATGGCATCATAAGTAATAGTATCGATCCCGTGAAAAGCTATGCCCAAAAAACTTTGTTGAAATACATCTTTGCCTTTTAAATCTACTTCAATCGTTCCGGTAGAAAAGCTGAAATTTTTTAACCAAACAATGTCATTTTGAGATAACCCTCGTTTGTCACCATCATTTAAAACAGAGACATGATATTGCGTATAAGTGATCAATTGATTGGCCTGATATAAAGCGACCAGATCGATTTTTTGGCCGTAGCTTGTTGAGGTATAACCAACTACAAAAATAAATGCAATGAAAACCAATCTTCTTTTCATGACTGCTAAAGTAATGATTACCGTGCGTCATTTATGATGCCAAATTATTATTGATTTCATTTTTAATTACTTACAATCTTTATTAATGAACTGTTTGTTCAAATACGAACAGTGCCGTCCGATTTTATTACATGACTTGCAAAACTTTATACAGATTTCGATTATCGTATGACTTAAAACGACATATTAACTTTAATTTAAAAAATAGGTGTTTTCACGGTTTTTATTCAATGAAATAAATAGTAGCTTTGTTAGGTACCCTAATGATTTAACCTATAAATTAATATTGAGGAATATTACGGGACTTTGTTATCCTTCCGATTGATACTTAATCGACTGGGTTTGCAGATCATACCCGTCTCCTCTGTATGAAACATTCTGTAGAATAATACCAACACGATCAGAAAATAAGATTCAGCGCATCTTGTTTTTAAATTCCGAACTAAGTATTACCTGTAAATTATGCCGAAACCTTACAAACGTTTTTCATTCAACCGAATTTCAATTCAGACGAAACTTCCCCTTTTAATATGCGCTCTTTTACTATCAGCTATTTTAATATTTAGTTTCGCTATCTACTACAGTTTAAAAGATGCCACCCTTAAAACAGGCAAGGAAAGGCTTAACGCGCTAACTAATGAGCTCAGTTCTATGTTGGCACAATCCGCACAACTTCATATGAGAATAGTCCATGCTTCAGCCACACAAAATTCGGTAAAACAAAACCTTAAATCAGGGGGAAGGGAACTCCGGGCAGAAGCGCTTGCTATACTTGATAAATTACATCAGGATAGCACATGGGTGTCAGTGGATTTACTGGATTCCAACCGGAGGCCCGTTCTCCGTTCAAATAAATCCAAAGTTAATGTAAAAGTCAATATTAATGATTTATTGTCCTTTACACCAGTTGGCCCGGGGGAAATTAAGGTCGGGAAAATATATAATATAAAAGGCACTATGTATTATCCGACAATTGCCTCGGTTTCTGAAGAAAAACATGTGCTTGGATATATTTTAAGCTGGGAATTGGTGCACAATAGCCCCGAAACGGTAGAACAGTTGTCGCAGCTTATGGGTACAGGTGCTACACTTTTGATAGGAAACATAGACGGGAGTCTTTGGACCGATATGATAACGCCAGTTTCTGCCCCGCCGTTTGATATTAAAAATGTAAAAGGGCTCATTGAATATGCTGATTCAAATAACAAACAAATGATGGCTCAGATGCAGGCTATTCCCGGCGCAAACTGGTTGGTCCTTGTAGAATTTTCTGAGCAAACTGTATTAGAGGGCGTAAATCGATTCGTGAGATGGATCGTTGCCATTGGTTTGGTGCTGATTGTTATTGGTGTTTTTGCAGCCTGGACAATGAGCCGTAGTATTACAAAACCGCTGGGGCAGCTAACTGTTGCGGCAGAGGCTATTTCACAAGGGGATTATTCAACGTCAGTTCCTGTTGATGTGTATCGAAGCGATGAATTAGGAAAACTGGCTATTGCTTTCAATATTATGACAGCGCAAGTGCACCACATGTGGCAGGACTTAGACCATAAGGTAAAAGAACGGACATCACAATTGGAGATGGTTAATAAGGAACTTGAAGCTTTTTCGTATTCTATTTCGCACGATCTAAGAACACCATTGCGTGCAATAAGCGGTTATTCAATTATGCTGAAAGAGGATTATGAAGGCAAACTGGATGCCGAAGGCAATAGGATCATCCATAATATTATCACAAATGCCAAAATGATGGGGCAATTAATTGACGACCTTCTTTCTTTTTCCCGACTTGGCAAAAAGGAATTGAAACGTACACATGTTGATATGCAACTGCTTGCAGCAACTGTTGTTAATGAACTGTTGCAAAATGAACCTGAAAACAAATACAAAATTCACATTGGTTTATTACCTTCTACCGAAGCGGATCAGGTTATGATCAAACAGGTTTTAATAAACCTGTTAAGCAACGCAATAAAATACTCTTCGAAAAGAGCAGGCCCCGAAATCGAAATCGGATCTAAGGATGATATAGTCAGGACAATTTATTATATAAAGGATAACGGGGCTGGCTTTGATATGGCTTATGCCGGTAAATTGTTCGGTGTTTTTCAGCGTTTGCATTCTCATGAGGAATTTGAAGGTACCGGCGTGGGTTTAGCATTGGTTAAACGGATAATTGATAAACACAAGGGGGACATTTGGACAGAAGCTCTTGAAAATATCGGCGCTACATTTTATTTCAGTTTACCTAAATGATTAAATTATGAATAACAGCAGGGTTGAAGTTTTACTGGTTGAAGACAACCTTCATGATGCAGAAATGACAATACGTGCGCTAAGGAAAGTGAATTTGGCCAATAGATTGATCCATTTAAAAGATGGAGCAGAGGCACTGGATTTTATTTTTGCAAAGGGAACTTTTGCGGAACGCGATGTTGAAAATAAACCCAAAGTTATTTTATTGGATATTAAAATGCCAAAAGTGGATGGCATTGAGGTGTTGAGACAAATTAAATCGAATGACGCTACCAAAACAATTCCTGTGGTAATAATGACATCTTCCAAAGAAGAACAGGACATTATTACAAGTTATGATCTTGGTGTTAATAGCTATGTGGTAAAACCCGTTGATTTTGAGGGTTTTGCAAAAGCAGTTTCTGAACTTGGCCTTTATTGGTTAATTATCAATCAAGCTGCCGACTAATCTATGAAACGCTATGACCCTTAGTTTATTTATGCCATGACCACAATTTTAAAGATATTACACATTGAAGATATGCCGGGTGATGCTGACCTGGTTGACAGAACATTGAAAAAATCGGGTATAGTATTTGAGAAAATGCTTGTAGACAACAGAACCCAATATACGAAAGCGCTAACTGAATTTCAACCTGATGTTATTCTTTCCGACCACTCACTTCCAGCGTTCAATTCGCTTGAGGCTTTAAAAATCCTAAGAGAAACTGGAATAGATATTCCCTTCATCCTGATAACAGCCACAGTTTCCGAAGAGTTTGCCGTGAGTGTAATGAAAGAGGGGGCGTCAGACTATATATTAAAAGACAGGCTTCAGCGTTTGCCCAATGCCATAATTAATGCAATAGAAAAACATCAATCTAATATCGACAGGCAAACTTATTTGAGTAAGATAGTTGCCAGTGAGGCTTTATTTACAAAAGCCGAAATGCTTGCCGAATTTGGAACCTGGCGCATTGATCTTATTTCTGATAGGATTGATTGGTCGGCAGGCACCTACAAATTGCTCGGATATGAACATGGTGAGGTCGAGCCTTCTTACGAGAACTCCCTGAAGAATATTTATCCGGACGATATAAGTCAGGTTGAAGGTGTTTTTAAAAATGCTGCAGACAATTTCCAGCCGACAGAGATTGATTTCAGGGTAATCAACAAGGATGGCAGTCTCAGATATGTACAATCACAATTTGAATTTGAATTAAATGAAAAAGGGGAACCCGCCTTTATCATTGGATTCAACCAGGATGTAACCCGGTCAAAACTGGCACAAATAGAGATTAATGAATATATTGAAGAACTAAAGGCAGCCAGCGACAGACAATCGTCGATATTAAATGCATTGCCGCCTAATATAGTATTGCTTAATGAAGGCGGTAAAATTGTAGCGGTAAATGAATCGTGGAGAAAATTCACGCTTACAAATAACCTTGGGGTCCCAAAATATGGTATTGGCTATAGTTATATCGCCATTTCGGAAAAAGCTACAGGAGTTGATGAAATAACCGGCAAAAAGATAGCAAAAGGAATAAGGGAACTTATAGCCGGACAAAAAAATGAGTTTTCGATGGAATACTCGTGTTACCAGGAGCATAAAAAGGTGTGGTTTCAATTGATAGTCGCCCCGCTGTCAGATAAAACAAAAAAAGGGGCGGTAGTATTACACATCGATATTACCGACAGGAAACTTGCTGAGGAATTGCTGCTCCAATCTAAGGCTAATTTACAATCCATCTTTGAAAACACTGATGTGGCTTATGTTCTATGTGACTCCGAACATAAAATAGTGTCATTCAACTCCAAAGCCAACGAACTTAGTATTGAGGAATTTGATAAAAAACTTAAGGTTGGGAGCTACGTTTTTCATCACTTTCCAAAAAGTCGAATACCTAACCTGAGAGAAGCTATCCAAAAAGTGACGCATAATGAAATGGTTGTTAATGAAACCAGCTATAACCACAAAGACGACACGGTTAAATGGTATGAAATAAGATGGGCAGGCGTGGCAAATGAAAAAAATGAAAACATCGGCTTCGTTCTTGCTTTCAAAGATATTAGTGAAAGGAAAATCTCCGATTTGGAACGAGAAAAGATCGCCCTGGACCTTGTACAGCGCAACAACGACCTTGAACAATTCACTTATATTGTTTCCCATAATTTAAGAGCGCCCGTAGCTAATATTTTAGGGCTTTCAAACCTGATCAACAGCCTCAATTTTAATATTAATGAGAATCAGGGAGTAAAAGTGGCACTTTCCGACTCTGTTAATATTCTTGACGGAATGATAAGGGACCTGAACCAGATTTTGCAGGTCAGGGGGAATGTTAATGAGAAAAAAGAAGAAGTATCTTTCCAGTATTTAGTTGAAGATGTCAGACTGACTTTGCAAAAATTAATTGAACGTGAAAATGTTGCAATAACTTATAATTTTAATGCGGTGCATGGTATAACCACCATAAAAAGCTATATGAACAGCATATTTTATAACTTGATTTTAAACGCCATAAAATATAAGCGGCCTAAGGTTAATCCTTCGATAGCGATATTCAGCAGGAAGAATGAGGGCAGATTAGAAATTTTATTTAAAGACAACGGGAAAGGCATTGATGAAAAAAATATCAGAAACCTGTTTGGATTATATAATAGGTTTGATACGAGTGTTGAAGGCAAAGGAATGGGGCTGTTTATGGTTAAAATGCAGGTGGAAACTCTTGGCGGGGCAATAAGCGTGGAGAGTGAACTAGGTGAAGGAACAACATTTAAATTGGAATTTCCGATGTGAAATGGGGGCTATTAATGCGTTTAATTTATTTACTACATTAATTGGCAGATTGATTACCTTAAGCGACACTATGATATTAAGTGGATGTACCAATTACTGAAGAACTATCTTGGTCGGCATGTTGAGGTTACAGAGCAGCAGCTGGAAGTTTTTTGTAGCAAATTCAAACTTAAAATTACAAAACGCAACGAGATTCTGCTGGAAACAGGCCGTATTTGCCGGCATATGTATTTTGTTAATAAGGGCTGTTTACGGGTTTACCTGGTTAACAAAAAAGCTCGTGAATCCACACGCATCCTTATCCCTGCCGGTAATTTTGGTACAGCTTTCCCTAGTTTTATTTTACAGGAACCATCACAAGCTTATATACAGAGCATTGAGGCGTCGGAGATACTTTTATTAACCTACCAGGATTTTCGTGATCTGCCTAACCTTTTACCCGGATGGGAAAAACTATATCAAAATAACCTTGAACAAGCCTATATCGCGTCCATAAAACGCATTGAAAGCCTGATCACTATGAGTGCAAAGGAGAGATATGCTTTGTTTATGGAAAATAACCCAGACCTGGTCCAAAGCCTGCCATCCAAAATTATTGCCGATTTTCTTGGCATATCGCAGGAAACACTGAGCCGGTTAAAGTCAAAAAAGTGATTTATTGACATTTGTCAACATTATTGCTTTCATTTATGGGTTGCTTTGTAGAATCAAACAATTTAAATCATGAACAAAGCCCTCGCTATAATAACCACTGTATTTTTATTGCCACTTTTTGTTTCGGCACAAACCCATATCAATATAGGAGAAACGACCATCCATTTTAATGACACCATCAGGAAACGACCGCTTACAACCGAAGTATGGTATCCCACAACTGATACCATCAAGACAGGAGGTAAGGATTTTGCGCCTTTTGTGCGTATGGAAACGGTTAAAGATGGAAAAATAGCAAACAAAAAATATCCGTTGATACTAATCTCTCATGGCACAGGGGGCGGTAGACTTACTTTGGAATGGCTTGCCGATGCTTTGGTGCAAAACGGTTTTATGGTTGCCGCTGTTGACCATTGGGGCAATACATATGGCAATAAAATAGCCATTGATTTTGTAACGCCCTGGGAAAGGCCGCAAGATATCAGCTTTGTATTAAGCGGCCTGCTTAAAGACCCGACATTCGGTCCTGTTATCGATCAGAGCAGGATAGGAGCTGCCGGATTTTCAATTGGCGGGTATACCGTTATTGCTTTGGCTGGAGGTAAACTTAATTTCGATGCCATAAAGAATTACACCAATACGCCAAGGGGAAAACAAGAGATCACTATTCCGGAGTTTCCGGGCCTGATCGATGTTTTTAAAACTGGTGAGGTAGAGGAATCATTTAAAAAAAGCCCTAAACTGTTAAAGGACAGTCGTATCAAAGCATTTTTTGCAATATGCCCTGCGGTTGGGCAAGGTTTTATCAGTAAATCGCAATTTAAAGATGTTGATAAACCACTTTATTTGGTAGACGTTGAAGGCGATAGAATTACCCCGTATAAAGCCAACTCGCTGCATTATCACCAACTGATGCCAGCATCGACGTTTTTATTGATTAAGGGCAAAGCTGATCATTATGTTTTCCTAAATGAGGCAGCTGAACCTGTAAAAAAGGAAGCGCCAATTTATTTTACCGATGACCCTTCTGTGGACAGGCACCAGGTACACGAACAGGTTAGCGCCCTGGCGGTTACATTTTTCGAGCGGAAATTGAAATAATAGGGGTAAATTTGATTACCTAATTTTAATTGTTAAAATTAGCAATCTAAAATATCCGGTAATGATCACTGCAAACCTTAAGACAGTTTTAACCTGCTATCGTTTTATTTCCCTAACCATCGTTTTATGTTGTTTTGGATTGCCCGTTGATGCCCAGTCAGGAAAAGAAGCAGCAATTATTTCGGCGATGAATAATTCTGCGAACGACTGGAATACCGGCAACCTGGATAATTTCATGAAGATGTACATCGATTCATCTACGATGATGATGCCTACAGGCCCGGCTGGATTGAGTACAATAAGGGAATTATACGAGAAAAAGTATTTCAATGGGAAGATGCCCAAACAGAATTTGTATTACAGCGAAATGAAAGTGACTTTATTGGGCGATAATTATGCGCTTTTAACCGGAAAATTTACTTTATCAGGCAATAATTTACCTGAACGTTCAGGCCGGTATTCATTGGTTATGGTTTTTACAAAAAACGGCTGGAAAATTTTGCACGATCATTCGGGTTGAGGTACTGGTATCAGATGCAAAAGCGCTAAGACTGAATAAATGCTAACTCTTTTTAGTCTTTTCAAATAAAGAGTCTATAGCAAATTTACCGCCGCCCCAATAAATAAATATAACTGCGAACAAACAATACGAGATGGTGATGGTACCATCCACTTCAAAGTTTTTTCCCAAATTGGCAGCTAACGTAGCAACCAGCATAGTAAAGGCAATTAGTGATGCACCAACACGTGTAAACACTCCCAATAAAACGAGTATGCCACCAAAAAACTCAGCGCCTTTTGCTAAAAACGCCATAAACAAAGGGAACGGGAAATGCAGGCCATTACCAAACCAGCCCTCAAAAAATTTGCGGTCCTCTTCGGATGAAAACATCTGATAAAAGAACCTCCCATTATGTATCATTTGATAACCTAACCAGATTCGAAGAATTAGGATGATGATGTCCCAAAGCCTGGTGGTTTTATCAATGGGTTTTATTATTATATTCATCGGATTACGGTTTTGATAATTAAATTGTAGTTTTTGAGTGATAGCTGATCGTAGTCCAAGTTAGTTTTTTAGATACGATAAAAAATCCCCCTTAAAGGATGAATAATAGCCGGGAAAATATCTACAACAGAATTATGGACTCCTCAAAATTACCATCCAAACAAATATCCATCGGTTAAAACCCGCTATCCGTCTATAATTTAATTATACCTGTCTATTGCATACTATATTATCCAACTATATATTTACTTTTATTTGTGTCACAATAACACAATAGATTTAACTTGAATTATAAACTCATTAGATAGCCAACAGTCAAGCCTTTTTAACCATATTCCTGTGATTTAATATGAAAAGAAACCTTACCAGCCCGGCAGTTTACCTTATCGGTTCCATGTCGTTAATAGCATTCGCCGTAACAATTATCAGCAGTACCAATAGCGGTCAGCATAAAAAAGGGGGTACCGGTAACACTCAGGTTGTAGATACCTCTGGAATCGTCCTGGTAAAAAACGCTAACGGTCCTACGCTGGGATATTCCTCGAAGTCGAGGGTTAAGATACTGACCGTTAACGGACTGGCTTTTAAGGACCTCAACAAGAACGGCAAACTGGATAAATATGAAGATTGGCGCCTTCCGGTGGAAGAACGGGCGAAAGATTTGGCGTCAAAATTGTCAGTGGAACAAATAGCCGGACTGATGCTGTACAGCGCCCACCAGGCAATCCCGGCTTCAACAGGAAGGCTTGGTGCCGGAACCTATAACGGCAAGCCTTTTACCGACGGCATGGATGCGGCTACCTTTACCGACCAACAAAAGGATTTTTTGATCAAAGATAATTTGAGGCACGTCTTGATCACTTCGGTTCAAAGCCCGGAAGTGGCCGCGCGTTGGAACAATAATGTACAGGCTTTAGTGGAAGGAGTGGGTTTTGGTATTCCGGCAAACAATAGCTCGGACCCGCGGCACAGTACCAATTCGGGTGTGGAATATACGGCAGGAGCAGGGGGCAAAATATCTCAGTGGCCCGACCAATTGGGCTTAGCTGCTACGTTCGATCCCAATGTGGTGAAGCAATTCGGCAACATAGCTGCGCAGGAATACAGGGCATTGGGTATAGCAACTGCCTTATCTCCGCAAATAGACCTTGGGTCGGAGCCGCGTTGGGTACGTATCAACGGTACATTTGGCGAAGACCCTCAACTGGATGCCGATATGGCGCGGGCTTATGTGGATGGCTTTCAAACTTCAACCGGCAGTATTGAAATAAAGGACGGCTGGGGTTATAACAGTGTTAACGCCATGATGAAACACTGGCCCGGAGGCGGCCCGGAAGAGGGTGGAAGGGATGCGCATTTTGCTTACGGCAAATTCGCAGTATATCCCGGCAATAATTTTGATGAACACCTGGTATCATTTGTTGACGGTGCGCTTAAACTGGATGGTAAAACCAAAATGGCCGCCGCTGTGATGCCTTATTACACTATATCCTACGGGAGAGATGTAAAAAACAAAGAAAACGACGGCAATAGTTATAGCTCCTATCTTATTACCGACTTGCTGCGGAAGAAATATCATTATGACGGGGTGGTTTGCACGGATTGGGGCGTAACGGCAGATGAAGGTGCAAAACCGGATATTTTCGCAGGAAAATCATGGGGAATGGAAACCAAAACTGTTGCCGAAAGACATTACAAGATACTGATGGCAGGGGTTGACCAGTTTGGCGGTAATAACGATGCTGGTCCGGTGATTGAGGCTTACAAAATGGGCGTAAAAGAGCATGGCGAAACTTTTATGCGGGCCAGGTTCGAGCAATCAGCGGTAAGATTGCTGACCAATATTTTCAGGGTTGGGCTTTTTGAAAACCCTTATCTTGATGTGTCACAATCCAAAGAAACAGTTGGCAAACCGGAGTTCATGACCGCAGGGTATAATGCGCAACTAAAATCTATTGTGATGCTAAAAAACAATGGAAATATTCTGCCGCTACAAAAAGGGAAAACTGTGTATATCCCTAAAAAATATACGCCGTCGATAAAAGGATTCTTTGGCCCGCCGTCAAAAGAAAAATGGGAAGAAGCTGTTAAGGCTGATGTATTGGGGAAATATTTTAAATCGACGGATGATCCTTCGCAAGCAGATTATGCAATTGTTTTTGTAAGCAGCCCAAGTGGTGGTGCCGGTTACGATAGCGATGATGTTGCCAAAGGGGGAAACGGTTATGTACCGATCAGCCTGCAATACGGTGAATATACCGCGAACAATGCGCGCACGCATAGCATAGCTGCCGGAGACCCTGTTGAGCCGGGAGTTGATAACCGCGCTTATAAAGGAAAAACAATTACAGCCGCAAACTATAACGATCTGAAAACCATAAGGGAAACCAGGACTGCAATGAAGGGCAAGCCGGTTATTGTAGTTATTACTTTGTCAAAGCCTGCTATACCTGCGGAGTTTGAAAAAGATGCCAATGCTATCGTCGCCACTTTTGGTGTGCAAAACCAGGCTGTGCTGGATATTTTAAGCGGTGCAACCGAGCCTTCTGGTTTACTGCCTTTTCAAATGCCTGCTAATATGAAAACGGTTGAATTGCAAAATGAAGACATACCCCACGATATGATCAGCTATACTGACGCAGAAGGGCACACTTATGATTTTGGATTCGGAATGAACTGGAAAGGGGTGATACACGATGCCAGAACAGCCAAATATGTGGACGTGATCAAAAAACCAAAAATCAGCCTGAAAGGAGCCACCGTTACGCTAAGTTGCTCAACACCCGGAGTTAAAATTTATTATACCAAAGATGGTTCGACGCCGACATTTACTGAGGCTAATGAATACTCAAAGCCTTTCACTGTGAGTAAAGGCGCCACAATAAAAGCCATTGCTAAGAAATATGGATTTGATAATAGTGGCCTGGTGGTGTATGCGGCAAAGTAAGACGGATCAAGATTTTTCAAGCTTGAAACTTCCTTTATTATAAGCTAAGATAGCCGGGCCTCGCGCTCAGCTATCTTATGATAATATGGGTGTTCAAGCCATAACTGCATATACGAGTGATATTTACCAAACGATACACTTGTTTCGAAATTTATTTTCAAGTGAAACCAAATTATTTAAGTCGTTATCTAAATTCCAATAACCAAGTGTTTGCGTGCGTTAATGAATAGTCGTTGCACCAAAGCGCGGGCACCCTTGTTTTATTTTTTAGATGACTTTGCTATCGGGTTATAATCCAAAGCAAGCCTTATCCAACGGTCAAAATCTTTTTGATTGCGGAAACGTTCCTCGCTGACATAAATAAAACCCTTCATGTGCTTGCCGCCATGTACCATTGGCCTAGTGCCATTTTCTTCAATCAGTTCCTCTGTCATTTCAGGGTCGATACGCAGCATCAGTTCATCGCCGCTTACGCTGATACACATTTTATTATCGACCATAAAGGTAATACCCCTAAACATCTTCTTTTCTTCCACATCCGGAATTTCAGCAAGGGCCTCTCTTACCCGGTCGGCCAGTTTCTCGTTGTATGCCATAGCTTATTAATCAATAGCGAAATTTATCATTTTTTCTCCAGATCAAGTTTCCTGATCTTACCTGTAATTATTTTTTTATCTGCTGCTGACCTGGATAATTTCAAAGATTGATTCAAATGCTCAAGAGCCTTATGGGGATCAACAGTAAAATATAGATCGCCCAATAAAGTGTGATACAGATGATTGTTGTTTAGGTTTAACTTTTCGGCTTCTTCTATGGCTTTTTCTTTCCCGTATACCTTTGAAACGGCATAAGTTCTATTGAGGGCCGCTATGGGCGAATATTCGATAATGAGAAGCTTATTGTATAATTGTAATATCTTTTCCCATTTCTCTTCGTCGTTATTTTTAATAGTATGCCAATAAGCTATAGCAGCTTCCAGGTGGTATTTTGATATCTCGTTACCTGTAGCCGCCTTGTTTAAGTAATATTCCCCCCTTGTAATTAACTGCCGGTCCCAAAGACGGGTATCCTGTTCATCATACAGCACCAATTCCCCTTTTGGATTAGTACGGGCATCAAACCTTGAGGCATGGAAACACATTAATGATAGCAACGCATTTACAAAAGGTTTATTAGTGCTTTCATTTTCAATAAGCATATAGGTAAGGCGCATCGCTTCGAGGCAAAGGTCATGGCGCAGCACTTTATCGCGGGTTGCAGAATAGTATCCTTCGTTAAACAGCAAATAAAGGGTAGTCAATACATTTTGGATCCTTTTATTTATTTCTGCTTCCGGAGGAAACTCTATTTTTACGTTTAATTCCTTTAATTTTTCCCTTGCCCTGAACAATCTTTTGTTAATGGTTTCTTTATTGCTTAAAAAAGCGACTGCAATTTCTTCGATCCCAAAACCGCAAAGTATCCGCAATGATAAACCAATCTGTGCTTCAGCTGGTATGCCCGGGTGGCAAATTGCAAACATCATCTGCAATTGACTATCCTGTATGTTTTTGCCCGAAAGATCTATTTCTATTTCATGGAGTTCGGATGACGAATATTTTATCTCGTTAACAACTTTTTGGTTAAAGATGGAGTCGTGTTTCAGCATGTCTTTGGCCTTATTTTTTGCGACGGTATAAAGCCATGCTGTAGGATTGTTAGGCAATCCTTTTAAACCCCAGGTTTCGGCAGCCAATAAAAAGGTATCACTTACAATATCTTCGGCAACTTCAATATGTGCTATACCGAATACCTTGCCCAATACAGCAGTAATTTTGCGGAATTCGGCTCTGTATAGATGTGGTATCAGTTCTTTTTCCTGCATAAAAATAGAAAAGGCTTCTGTCCCGTAAATATAAGGACAGAAGTCTTATTAAAATTTAACCATTCATCGGGATCACGTCCCGCACTTCCACATTGCCGCCAACGTTGAGGATCGGGCAGCCTTTGGCCATCCTGGTAGCTTCTTCAAGCGATTCGGCCCTGATAATGGTAAGCCCGCCGATTACCTCTTTAATTTCGGCGTATGGCCCGGTGGTGATCACATTCCCCGGTTTTACAGTTTTGCCTTCTGCACCCAGGCGTGCGCCCCGGTTAACCAGTTTGCCTTGTGAGGCAATACCACCCATCCAATCCATCCATTCGTTGCTTACTGCCAGCATGCCTTCGGGTGAAAGTTTTATTTCGCCCACTGACTCATTTCTGAATATCAATACAAATTCTTTCATTTTCTTAATTTTTCAGGTTGATGATTTAATTATCCGTTCATTGGAACGATGTTCCTTACTTCTACCTGTCCGCCACCGCCAACTACCAGCGGGCAACCCTTTGCCATTTCGGCTGCCTCATCAATAGATTCGGCCCTGATAATGATGTAGCCGGTGATGATCTCCTTGATCTCGGCATAAGGGCCGTTGGTGATCACACTACCCGGTTGCAGGGTGTTGCCGTTTGAACCAAGCCGGTTACCACTGTCGGCCAGTTTATTTTGGGCTGCTATGCCGCCCATCCAGTTTTGCCAATGCTGCATCATGGATTGCATTTCATCGGGCGAAAACTTTACTTCAGGCAGGTAATCCGTCCTGAAGATCAATACAAATTCGTTCATAGTGTTTAATTTTTTGATTTATACCTCAATGACGACCGCCCCTGTAAGTATTGGACAGCAAATTCAAATTATTTTTATTCAGTCTACGAATATATGCTGCGTATCTCAATGCTGCCGCTGCCAACAAGAGGAGCGCCGCTTGCAATTTCAGCAGCTTCGTCAATAGAATCAGCGCGGATAATAAGATAGCCGCCGATGATTTCTTTGATCTCGGCAAAAGGTCCATTGGTGACCAATTTACCGTTAAGGATTGTTCGGCCTTCCTTGCCTAAACGATTGCCACGACTTGCCAAAATGTTTTTGGCGATAATGCCATCTATCCATTTTTCCCATACAGCCATTTTGGTGTGCATTTCCCCGGGTGAAAATTTTACTTCAGGCATATCTTCCAGCCTGACGATCATTACGAATTCTTTCATGTCGATTAAAATTTTGGTTTAACACCCTAAAGACGATTAGCGAAAGCCGGTATAGGACAAATCTTTAAATTTTTTTAACGGCCGTAAACTTTAATGCCATTAATTTATACATTTATTTCATAAACCCACTATATGAAGAAATACACTTTTATTTTATTACTTGCAACGATACATCTGCAAGCCGGATACGCACAACAAAAATTAAACCGCGACTCAGTATTAAAAATAATGGATAAAGTTGCCGGATGGCAATTGCAAACATGGCAAGATCAGGGCATGGGTCATCCAAAGTGGCACTGGACAAATGGTGCCTGTTACACCGGTATTATGGCAATTAGTAGGGCTGACCATAATCCCCAATATTTGAAAGCAATGTATGCTATCGGCGACAGCCTTAAATGGAATACCGGCCCAAACCGGACAATGGCGGATGATTATTGTATCGGGCAGATGTATTCGCAATTGTACCTTATTTATAAGCGACCTGAAATGATCGCGCGTTTTAGGGTCCTTGCGGATAGTATTGTTGGGATGCCACACACAGAATCATTGGAATGGAAAAATAATATATCCAGCAGGGAATGGGCCTGGTGTGATGCTTTATTTATGGGGCCCCCTGCTCTGGCTTATTTATCAACCGCGACCGGCGAAAGAAAGTATTTGGATATTGCTGTCAAACTTTGGTTTAAAACAACGGATTACCTTTTTGATAAAGATGAAAATTTATATTTCAGGGATGGCCGGTTTTTTACGCAACATGAGGCTAATGGTAAAAAAATATTTTGGTCGAGGGGAAATGGCT
>JANYAB010000785.1 GCA_025355225.1 Bacteroidota bacterium | reverse complement strand
AATAAATCATTGTGTACATACAACACAATGGGGATTTATTTTTCTAATCATAACAATAACCTGCGCGCCGTTATCTTCTGCTTTATCCCTTAAATAGGCTGACTTAACCGCAATTCGGCCCTTATAGTGATTACACGGTGTAAAATTGCGTAAAAACACGTGTCAATTACCGTGTTAACACTGACTGCTTTTTTATTATTAATGTCCAATTTTGACATTAATAAATTAAATGAAAAAGGAAATAATCACAGTGTTATTGATAAACGGCGCCAAATCATTGATCTACCTCAATTATAAATGCGCTTTGCATTAACAACACTGTTATTATTTCCTTTTTCATTTAAATTAATTAATGTCAAAATTGGACATTAATAATAAAAAAGAAGTCAGTGTTAACACGGTAATTGACACGTGTTTTTACGCAATTTAACACCGTGTAATCACTATAACAGCCGAATTGCGGTTAAGTCAGCCTATTTAAGGGATAAAGCAGAAGATAACGGCGCGCAGGTTATTGTTATGATTAGAAAAATAAATCCCCATTGTGTTGTATGTACACAATGATTTATTATCTTTAAAAACTCAATTATCAAAAACTTAAAATTATGTTAAACAGAAGAAAATTCCTGATAGGCACGGGTGCGGCAGCCCTTGGCGCGTTGGTTTTGCCGAAGGCAGCTTCAGCTTTCTTTGCAAATGCAGGGGAACACCCTATTGGCTTGCAGCTTTATACCTTATTTAACGTTATTGATGCTGATGTTAAGGATAACCTAAAAAAGGTTGCTGATATCGGCTATAAAGAAGTGGAATCCGCTTTTAGTAAGCTGCCCGGCTATTATGGTATGAAGCCTAAGGAGTTTGCCGCCTTATGCGGGGAACTTGGACTTGCGTGGAAATCACACCATGTATTAGGCGCTCCGTTTAAAATGCCAAAAGGCATGAAAATGCCTGCCGGCCCTGATGGAAAACCGATGACTTTACCCCCGCATATGCGAAACCTTAAGGACGATATGCAGCAACTGGTAGATGAGGCAGCAGAAGGCGGTATCCCTTATATGGTTTGTGCCAATATCCCCACGGGCACCCTTGACGAAATTAAAAGTTCCATAGAGATATTAAACAAAACAGGCGAAGCCTGCAAAAAAGCGAAGATCCAACTCTGCTACCATAATCATGATATGGAATTTAAAGACGTGGAGGGTCAAATACCTTATCACCTGTTATTATCGGGTACCCAGGCCGACCTGGTGAAGATGGAACTCGATCTTGCCTGGGCAACCAAAGCTGGGGTTGATCCTGTTGAGTTGTTTAAGAAACATCCCGGTCGTTTCCCTTTACTGCACGTAAAGGATATTAGCAAAGATTTCACTACCCTCGAGCCTGTTGGCGATGGTGTGGTGGATTTTAAACGCATTTTTGAAAACACCAAAATCGCTGGCGTAAAACATTACTTTGTGGAACACGATATGCCTAAAGACGCGTTTGCCAGCATCGCTACCAGCTATAAGAATTTAAGGGCAATGGGAATTTGATTTGAATGCGGAATTCGGAAGTTCGATTTCGGAATTTGCCATAATCAAGTTAAGAAATAAATGAAAAATAATAATATCGAACACCGGATTTTGAACCTGCCTGCCGGCAGGCAGGCATCGAACGCCGAAGTTTTTACTTCAACATTCGGCGTTCGTTATTCAGTGTTCGATATTAAATCTTTATCTTAATGATATTGATCTGGCCGCATTAACTATACCCAGGGCCTTAAACCTATCCATCCGGCTTGAAAGAAAATAAAAGCAATTAATAGCAGGGAGCAAGCTGTTATCACCAAATAATACCGAAGCCACCACGATTTGACCAGATGTATATTTTTTATAACCAAAACCATATTAAATACACTAAGCACACCAAAAAGCAGGGTTCCTAAAAAAATTATTAAAGTACGTTCGTTAATCGTGTTCATTTGATAAAGCAGGTAGCTATATTTCTGCACCTGATTTATTTGCAAAAGGCCACATAATAGCAATATCATTGCCAACATAGGCACAATCCTTATCAACAGATGCCTTTTGAGCACTTTGCCCATGGCAAAGCTTATAAGCGATTGCACCCCAAAAAATAGGGATGACAAAGCAAATAATACGGCAACTAATATGATGCCTCTTTTAATTATGGCCCAGGTGTAATTAGTTTGTTCAAAATAAAAATAGTGCCGCTCTGCCAGCATTACATTTTTGCCTCTGTTATTTAAAAAAGCATATTGGGTAGCATTCATTCCTTTTTTTGCAAATTGCAGGGGTCCGGTTTCAATCAAAGTATCAACATTGCCAGAAAGTTCTTTTAAATAAAGGGTGTCGTTTTTTATAAAAGTATGGAAGCCGACTTTCAATCTGTCGCTGAACGCAGACAATTTCATCCGCGGGCTTTCGAACTGGTAAAACCCCAAATAAGGGGCTATCGCCGTTTTATTAAGCGGCAGTCCAGTTGGTATACGGGCGGGTTTGTTTTGTTCCAAAAACGAAATGATCAGTTTAGATACTGCCTCCATATCGTTATTCCCATTTGATGCGATGATAAAACCACACCCAAGTGCTCTGTTATACATTAAAGTAGTATAACAACTGCCGGCAATCCCTTTGTGTCCTCTAAAGAGATATTTATTGTAGCCTGCAAACGTTTCATTGGCAAGAGCATATCCTGTTTTCAAGCCTGCATTTACTGCCAAACTGCTATGCGGGGTCTCCATCTCATCAATTAGGCCAGCTTTAAAAAGAGGTTTGCCGTTGTTTAAAAATAAGCGTACAAACTTAATCATATCGTTGGCGCTTGATTTTAAGCCCCCGTCACCACCCGCCATAGCAGGTATAACTGGTATTTGTTCATACTGCCAATTTTTATAGATGTATTCTTTTACCTCCCGGTTTTTGTCCGTTATCCTTAAATTAAAATTAGTAGCCGTCATATTAAGAGGCTGGAGTATGTTTTTAGCGATATACTGATCATAAGGTATCCCCGATATTTTTTCTACCAGGTAAGCAAGTATTACGTAATTAGGGTTACAATAACTACAGCGCTCACCTGGCTTCCAACGGCATACCAATGATTTTTTAGAGGCTATTACGGTTTCAAGGCCTTTTAAATCCTGGGAGGTAACATTGTAAAAAGCATTCAGCTTTAAATCATCAAAGCCGCTGGTATGTTCCAGCAAATTAACAATACGTACAGGGTTGTTTGCTTCCCATTCATTAGTGAACGGAATTTCGGGAGCTATCGCTTTAAGCCTATCGTTTAAACTTATTTTATGTTCATCCATCAGTTGGAGGATAGCCAGAGACACGAACATTTTTGTAACCGAACCTAACCTGAATAAATTATCTGCCGTAACGGGTTGTTTTGTTCGGATATCTGAATAACCAAAACCTCCGGTAAAAACAATGGAATCTTTTGTTGCAATGCCCACCATCAGGCCGGGGATATGCTCGTTCGCCATGACCTGGTTAATCGAGCTGCTTAAGTTGTTGATAGTTATTGCCTGATTTTGCGCTTTTGTTAAAGTACAGATAAGTGCCAAACAAAAAATAAGGATAGACTTTAACATGGTTCAGCTATAAAACTAACAAAAAAAATTGCAGTCTATTTGGGTTTAATGATATAACATTAAGTTTGGGAAAGAAAACTATCAATAACTTCACTAACTGGAAACTTAATCATATCAAAATCATTTATCCCGAAATAATCCCCAATAGTCTGCTAACGTTCTATTTTTAGTAACATTTATAACTACAGTTCATCCAATAAAAAAACAATATACGAGTGGAAACCATTCTGAATACATCAAACCTGGGTAAAACCTATAACAGCGCGGGCAAGACCCTGACCGTGCTTGACAATATTAACTTTTCTGTAAACGCCGGATCAACTAATGCCATTGTGGGGCCATCAGGAAGTGGCAAAACTACTTTGCTGGGCCTCTGCGCCGGGCTTGACCAATCCTCAACAGGTATGGTGGAATTAAATGGCATCAATCTTGGCGGCCTGAGCGAGGACAAACGCGCGCAAGTCCGCAACCAATTTGTTGGCTTTATATTCCAGAATTTTCAATTATTGCCTACACTAACGGCTTTAGAAAATGTAATGGTCCCCTTAGAACTTAGAGGCGAGAAAAACATCAAAGCCCGCTCAATGGACCTGCTTGATAAAGTGGGCCTCACTGATCGCGGACATCATTACCCGGCCCAGCTTTCGGGTGGCGAGCAGCAACGGGTTTCACTGGCACGGGCGTTCAGCAATCAGCCTAAAATATTATTTGCCGATGAGCCTACCGGGAACCTGGATTTTGAAACAGCCGAAAAGGTGATTAAACTAATATTCGACCTGAACAGGGAAGCAGGCACCACCCTTGTTTTAGTAACCCACGACCTGGAGCTGGCGGCCAAAACCCAGCGTATAATCCGGATAAAAGGTGGCAAACTTATAGGTGATGATAAAACCAGCATAACTAATTTCTGAGATAACGGCCATGGATAATACTCCGATAAATTATAAGCGCAAGCTAAATATACCCTGGCTTTTTGAAATGGCATGGCGCGACAGTCGCAGGAACAGGTCGCGGCTATTTTTATTTGTCTCCTCTATCATATTTGGCATTGCCGCATTGGTGGCCATTTATTCCTTCGGCTTTAACCTGAAAAAAGATATAGACAACCAGGCCGCCACTCTCATTGGCGCTGATCTCAGTATTACTGGTAATAAGCCGGTTGAAGCATCTCTGCAGCCGCTGATAGATTCGCTTGGCGACCGGCGTTCGCAGGAACGCAGTTTTGCGTCTATGATCTATTTCCCAAAAAGTAAAGGGACGAGGCTGGTGCAGGTCCGCGCCTTGCAAGGCGATTTTCCCTATTATGGCAGTTTAGAAACCACCCCAGTACAAGCAGGTAAAGATTTTCGCAATGGCAAAAAAGCACTGGTGGACCAAACCCTGATGCTGCAGTTTAATGCCCGGGTAAATGATTCCATCAAAGTGGGCAATGTTACCTTTTTAATAGCCGGTATCTTAAATAAGGCACCCGGACAAACGGGTATATCATCCGGTATTGCACCTATAGTTTACATCCCGTTGCAATACCTGCAGCAAAGCGGTTTATCGCAAAAAGGGAGCCGCATCAGTTATAATTTTTATTACAAGTTTGACCATGCAGTGAACATAGATAAGCTGGTAAAAAATCTTGATCCGCGACTGGAACGGGCAGGAATGAACTACGATACCATCGATACCCGGAAAGAAAATACCGGCCGCTCTTTTGCCGACCTGACGCGCTTTTTATCCCTCGTGGGTTTTATCGCCCTGCTGCTGGGGTGTGTGGGCGTTGCCAGCGCCATCCATATTTATGTGCGCGAGAAAATTGCTTCCATAGCCATTATGCGTTGCCTGGGGGTAAAGGCTTATGAGGCATTTCTGATCTATCTAATACAGATAGCGGGTATTGGGCTCATAGGCTCGGTTATCGGCTCGGTGTTGGGTAGTGTCATCCAGCATGTTTTGCCCGTTGTTTTTAAAGATTTTATGCCCATATCCATCTCAACCGATATCTCGTGGATGGCTATCGGACAGGGTATTATTTTAGGCGTGATCATATCCATCCTTTTCGCTTTATTACCCCTTATTGCCATACGCAATATATCGCCGCTTAATACCCTTCGTATCTCATACGAACCGGTTAACCTGTTGCGTGATCCTCTTAGGTGGTTGGTTTATAGCCTCATCCTGTTTTTTATAGTGGTATTCACTTATTTTCAACTGGATGACTGGATGGCGAGTGCATTTTTTACCATCGGCATCCTTATAGCCTTTGTCATCCTTACCCTGATCGCGAAGCTATTGATGTACCTGGTAAAACTGCTCATGCAAAGTTCGTGGAGTTACCTGTGGAGACAGGGTTTTGCCAATTTATACCGGCCCAATAACCAAACCGTTATCCTTATTGTTTCTATAGGTTTAAGCACTGCTTTTATTTGTACGCTCTTTTTTATCCAAAGCCTGTTAGTTAAGCAGGTGACCCTTTCGGCAAGCGGTAACCAGGCCAATATGATCTTATTTGATATCCAAAGTAGTCAGGAAAAAGGATTGACAGCCCTGGCACGGCATAATCATTTACCGATTCTGCAACAGGTACCTGTGGTTACTGTTCGTATTGATAAGGTCAACGGCAAAACTGCGGCTGATGTAAAAAAGGACACAACCATTCGCTTTTCGCACCACATTTTCGCCAACGAATTCCGGGTTACTTACCGTGATACACTGACAGCTACCGAAAAGATATTAAGCGGGGATTGGGTGGGCAAAGCGCCGCACAACGGGGACGTTCCCTTATCGGTTTATGATCTTTTTGCTAAACGCAGCCACTTGCAGATTGGGGATCGCTTGCTGTTTAATGTGCAGGGTATGCCAGTATCCACAAAAATTACCAGTATCCGCTCGGTAAATTGGAACAAGATGCAAACTAACTTCATCTTCCTGTTTCCGAAAGGGGTGATGGAGGATGCACCTCAGTTCCATGTGCTGCTAACGCGCGTTCCGTCCAAAGCAGCATCGGCCCAGTTTCAGCAGCAGGTGGTGCGGCAGTTCGCCAATGTTTCTATCGTCGACCTTGGGCTGGTTTTAAGTGTACTGGATGATCTGCTGGATAAATTAGGCGATATCATCCGCTTTATGGCATTATTCAGCATTATTACCGGTGTGGTTGTGCTCATCGCCTCGGTAAGGATAAGCAAATATCAACGCATACAGGAAAGCGTGCTGCTCCGTACCATGGGTGCAAGCCGCAAACAGATTTTGGTGATCACCGCCATTGAATACTTCTTTTTAGGCGCGCTGTCGGCAGCAACCGGTATTGTAATTGCCTTTGCAGGTAGTTGGCTATTGGCAAAATACAGCTTCGACATACCATTTAATGCTGATCTGCTGCCTGCCTTATTATTATTTTTAGCAATCGCTGTACTAACTATAGTAATTGGCCTGTTTAATAGCAGGGGCATACTGAACAAACCGCCGCTGGAAATTTTGAGGACGGATGTGTAAGGCCTTTTGGTCTTTCGTTGACAGGTAGCATAGACTGAAAGGAACTTTTTGATAAGGTATAAATATTACTATGCCGTAGAACTAAGTAACCAAAATCATTTTTGTTATTATCGAAAATATCTATTTTTAGCTTAGAATAAACGCATCTGTCCTATTGCAAATAGTAGATGCATCATTCATCAGCAAGACAATTTTTTTAAATAAATTGAAATGAAACATAACAAACATTCGGGAATAAATATTTTAATTAACGTGAAAGTAATAGTTTCTTTATCCTTAATTCTTCTGCTTTCGGCTTGTGGCGACAAAAAATCAAAAGATAAAATAGTAGTAGAACCTGTGGAGCGGGTAAGTACAACGGTAACAACCAATAAAAAAATTAT
>JANYAB010000756.1 GCA_025355225.1 Bacteroidota bacterium | reverse complement strand
CATAAATGCCGTCATCAGGACTGCTTCCATCACCCAGCTTACCGATATACATGCCGGGGCGTAGGCGAATGTGCTCCCGCCAGTCAAGGCTCCGGATCGAATCCTCGGTATAATCAAACAAATCCTTCTCTGCCATTACATGTCATTTCAGCGCTGCGAATATAACAGAATGAGGTCAGTATTGATGTTAGTGAATTATCCACATCAATGGGAAAATGTGTAAAAAAATGTCAAAATATATTGGTAACTATATATCAGTTGGGACAAACCAACATGACAGAATTATGACAAAATATATTTAAGACGCTGCGCCCCCTATGACGAGAAAGTCAAGTTGGAAATTGACCAATCAGAGGGGGCTTATGTACTTTCAAAGTAATCCCTTTACGGATGGAAAAAGATGCCCGGATAGCGTTAATGCCACTTCTACAATTTCATAATATTTTTTATCAGTATAATCCAATGGCTCTATTTCGTTTTTAAGCCTTGCGAACCTGAGTACTCTAACGGGAATTGGTGAAGTGCTTATTAATTTTCCGTTATCCAAAACGCGATGAGCGAAAACGTTTCTTTCTTCAATTACGAATACCAAATCATTATTCATTGAATATGATTTCTTTTTATCAGGGTGTACACGTATAGATACATAAGATTCATACCATTTTTTGTCGTGGTGTGACGCTATGAAGTGAAATACCTGTGCTTTTGAACTTAGCGACATTCTTTCATCTCCCAAAATCAACAATATCATTTCTTCCATTTTTGTACCATCTTTTCCACAAAAGAACTTAGCTATATACAAATTAATCAGCAGTTCGAGATTAGCCATAAAATGTAAAACAGTTCCCCTGCACTCAATTGATTGATTTGTGAATTTACCTTCGTCGGTGTCTCGATAAAAATTTCTAAATGGACTGTCAAACATGATTTTAGGTTTTAAGGTTTATAAACTTACAAAACTATTGTCAAATAAATTTGACATTTGTAAACTTTGTTTTACATTTGGTAAATCAAACTTGACAAAATATGAAAACACGTTTCTTATTTCCAAACCGATTTAGGCTATTGGGTTGGATTTTGGCATTGCCTGGTTTAGCCTTAGGCTGTTTTGCACTTTACCAGGATTATAAAATACCCGGTTTCGGCGTATCCATCTGGCCGCGAAGCCCCTATTTCCATGGACCCATTTACCAGGACTTGACCAAAACATTGGCTATACTGCTGGTAATTGTTGGGTTGTTTTTAATTGCTTTCTCTAAAGAAAAGAAGGAGGACGAACTAACTGCCAAAATGCGTCAGAATGCTTTGTACTGGGCGGTATTGGCCAATTATATGGTATATCTGGTATGGCTGCTGGTAGTGTTAACCATGGAATTGCTTAAATTGGATAAAGACCCTTTGGGCTCGTTTGCTGATATATTGGGAATGTCGACCTACAACCTGTTTACTCCCCTAATTATCTTTATCGCACGGTATTACTACCTGCGCTACAGCAAAAATGGGGAATACATCGTAGGGCAATTGTTTTATCTGCCCGAAAAACCTTACAAAATGCGGGGCCGGTTCATTTCAGTTCCGTTGCTGCTTATCATCCTGGTTTCATTCACAGGTTCGTGGTTTTTTAAAGGAGATGTCGAACTAAAAGACTGGATGCAGATTTTGCTTTTGTTTTTACCCCTAACTTTGCTGATATGGGGCTACAGTCGGCAAAACAATGAAGACGAATTTATTTCGACCCTGCGTTTGGAGTCGATGCAATTGGCTGTTTACGTTAACTATGCTGTTTTGCTGGCAGCTAACCTGTTTTTATTCTTCACCGATTTTATGCTGGTGATGTTTCTAAACCTGGGAACCATCGCGCTGTTTTTTGTGCTGCGGTTTAATTACATTTTGTGGAAGCATACAAAGGAAACGCCAAATAGCAAACAGGGATTACTATCACACAACTAAATTTTATCCTAATGAAATCACATTTCTTGTTTCCGTACTGGTGCCGCTACCTGGGTTGGGGGTTAGTTATACTACATGTCCCGCTAACGATGCTGGGCAGGGCACATGGCATGGTTAATATAATGGATAACGGGCCAAGTAGTACAGGACTTTTCACCGGGGTGCACCTGTTTTTTATATGCACCTCGCTGGTGATGCTGACGG
>JANYAB010000172.1 GCA_025355225.1 Bacteroidota bacterium | reverse complement strand
CGTTTCGTCATCCAGATCGAACAAATAATCGACTTCCTTTTTAGGGATCACCAGCACATGACCTTCTGCCAGGGGGTTAATATCCAAAAACGCTAAAAACTCGAGTGTTTCTGCTACTTTGTATGCCGGGATCTCACCGGCTACTATTTTTGAAAAGATGGTCATGGATTATTTATTGATTTATTGAATGACTGAATTATTGATTTAATGAATTATAACATATAGTATTCAATAATTCACTAAATCAATAATTAATTAATTACCTGCTTATCTCTAATATCTCAAATTCCATTTTACCGGCAGGTACCGTGATCTCTGTTTTTTCCCCTACCTTTTTACCCAATAAGCCCTTAGCTATAGGCGAGCTTACCGAAATCTTGCCCGACTTAAGGTCGGCTTCGCTTTCCGATACTAACTGATAGCTCATCGTAACCCCATTTTTTATATTTTTTATCTTCACGATAGACAGCGCCAAAACCTTTGAAGCATCCAGTTTTGATTCATCAAGCAGGCGTGCGCTTGCCAGTAACTCCTGCATCTGCGAAATTTTAGCTTCGTGTAAGCCTTGTGCTTCCTTGGCTGCATCATATTCTGCATTTTCAGAAAGATCGCCCTTGTCCCTCGCCTCGGCGATAGCCTTGGATATATTTGACCTGCCGGTTGTCTTTAATTTTTGTAATTCTTCTTTTAACTTTTCTAAACCCTCTTTGGTATAGTATGCTACCTCTGCCATATTCACCTGTTTTATTAATATTCCTAATTGATGCTAAAAAAAAACCGCCCTCCTAATTTTAAGAAGGACGCGTTTTGCTTTAAAAAACAAACAAGACTATATTGGCTATTGCCTACATAGTCTTGCTTTACAGTAAAACGAAGATAAGTTATTTAAGTTTTAATTTCAAAATTTTTTTTGAGTGGTCGAATGGGAATAAATTCATCGATTGCCGATATTCAACTTGCCTAATTTCTCCGCCATTACCTCGCTGATCTTGCGATAGGAATCAAACGTCCACCCTGCGACGTGCGGATTTAAAATTACTTTTTTTGAAAGGCGCAATTCCTCGAACCATTCTTGTTCGCTAAGGGCAGGAAATTTTTCAACTTCAAGCACATCCAAACCTGCGCCTAAAATTTTACCTTGTTTTATTCCATTTAATACCGCTTTAGTTTGCACCACCTGGCCCCGTGCGGTATTTAGTAAGAAGATAGGTTTCTTAAAATGAAACAAATATTCATCATCAACCAGCCCCTTTGTTTCGGCTGTCAATGGAATATGGAAACTCAACACATCTGCCTGCCTGACGATTTCTTCCATGCTTACTTCGCGCGCGTACTGGTCGCTGAAACCGGTTTTATACTTATCATAAGCAATTACATTCACGCCGAAACCTGAAAGCTTTTGGGCAAAGCTTTTCCCCATAAAACCATAGCCAATTATGCCGACAGTTTTGCCCTTCAATTCATATCCCCGGTTAGCTTCCCGTTTCCAAACCCCGGCCCGTACCTCGGCATCCGATGTGTTAATATTATTCATCAAACTGAGCAGTAAACCCACAGCGTGTTCGCCGACGGCGTCTGCATTGCCTTCCGGCGCATTAATTAATATAATATTCTTTTGTTTAGCATATTCCTCATCTAAACCATCCAGCCCTGCGCCGGCGCGTGCTATAAAGCGGAGATTTTTTGCCTGGTCCATTAGCTCTCTGTCAACGAAGAATTTCGACCGGATCACCAGGCCTTCATATCTGTCGATGATCGGCAATACCTCTTCACGTTTTATTTCAGGCTGATAGTCGCAGTGGTAGCCCAAAGCCTCGGCCCGTTCTATAAAAATCGGGTGAATATCATCAACTATCAGTATATTTTTAGTAGCCATTATCGGTTAAAAGTGATCTTATTCGTCAAATTAACAAAATCTTCTACACTTAACCGCTCTGCACGCAGGTCGAGCACTGGCTCATCATGCATTTTTTCTTTATTCATTAGTGACGAAAGCGCATTTCTTAATGTTTTTCGCCGCTGGTTAAATCCCGCCTTTACTACCTGCCAGAATAATTTTTCGTCACAATCCAATTGGCCCGCTTCATTCCGGGTAAGACGGATCACGGCCGACAATACTTTTGGCGGTGGCTTAAAAACCCCGGCCTTTACCGTGAACAAGTATTCGACTTTGTAAAATGCCTGCAAAAAAACACTTAAAATGCCATATTCTTTACTGCCGGGTTTGGAGGTACAGCGTTCTGCAACCTCTTTTTGAAACATGCCTACTACTTCAACCACTTGCTGACGATTATCCAGCACCTTGAATAGTATTTGAGAAGATATATTGTAAGGGAAGTTACCAATAATGCCAAACGGGCCATTGAAAATGCTCTTAAAATCCATCTTCAGGAAGTCGTTATTAATAAGGCGATCCCCTAAATTGGGATACTTTTTTTGAAGAAAGTCATACGACTCCGTATCAATATCGATCAAATAAGTTTGAAGATCTGTTTTTTGTAACAGCAAGTCGGATAATATGCCCATTCCCGGGCCAACTTCGAGCACCTGGTTGTAACTGTTACCTGGGCGCAAACTGTCAACTATCTTAGCTGCAATATTTTTATCAGTAAGAAAGTGCTGACCCAGGTGTTTTTTTGCTCTTACTAGTGACATTATTATGCAATTAATTTGTGCAAAATATACATATTTGTGCTTTAATCAGGAATTATAAGCCTTAAATCTTTTCTTTGTATGTTTGACCTCCATGCGTAAGCAGAAAGCAAGAACTAATAATTAAATCAAATTCACCGGGATGATTGGTTGATAATTGCCGTTTAAAGGCGAGATCTCATTTAAATCGGTGAAATCACTATATATATTATGAGCGAGAAACTAAAGATAGGTATCAGCATAGGCGATGTTAATGGCATTGGCCTGGAAGTGATTATTAAAACGCTTATCGACAACCGGATATATGATTATTGTACGCCAATAGTTTATGGCCACACCAAAGTGGCGTCATTTCATCGTCGTGCTATTAATGCGGGGGAGTTGAACTTTCATGTGATCAACCAGGCATCGCAGGCCCAACAGAGAAAACCAAACATGATCAACTGCTGGGAAGAGGATGTAAAGATAGAATTGGGTGCAGTTACCGAAGCCGGGGGCAAGTACGCATTGTTGTCGTTGCAGCGGGCAACTGCCGACCTGATCAATGGCGATATTGATGCCCTGGTTACCGCGCCGATAAACAAGGATAATATTCAAAGCGATGAATTTAAATTTCCGGGGCACACCGAATACCTGCAGGAACGGGATGGTGCTGCCGAATCGTTAATGTTTTTGGTTAGCGAAACCTTGCGCGTGGGCGTTGTAACCGGGCATATACCTTTAAACAAAGTTGCCGAAGCGATTACTTTAGAGAAAATTGTAGCCAAACTGAAGCTGATGGATGCCAGTTTGCGCCAGGATTTCTGGATCAGAAAACCAAAAATCGCTGTACTGGGTTTAAACCCTCATGCAGGTGATAACGGATTGATCGGTACTGAGGAACAGCAAACAATTATACCCGCAATTGAGGAAGCCAATAAAAATGACATTCTTGCTTTTGGCCCTTATTCTGCCGATGGGTTCTTTGCCAATGGTACTTACATGCAGTTTGACGCAGTACTGGCTATGTACCACGACCAGGGGCTGATACCATTTAAACAGATCTCTTTCGAATCGGGAGTTAACTTCACAGCGGGGTTAAGCTTTGTGCGCACTTCGCCCGATCACGGTACAGCGTACGATATAGCAGGAAAAAACAAAGCTTCGGAGATATCCTTTCGCGAAGCATTATTTACAGCAACACATATCGTCAGGACCCGCCGCGAGACCGCTGAATTGATGGAAAACCCTTTAGTAATTGCGAAATTGAGCAGGGATAGAGATTAGCCCCCTCTAAACGGCAAAGCCTTCATGAACACCTTTAAAAAACAAATAATCTGTGAATAATCTCCCCCTGTAGGGGACACTTTTAATATCCATATGTCCACTTTTCAGGGCGTTCCATTAAAATGTGGAACACCCTGGAACACCCGGAACGGTTGTGTCGTCCTGAAAAAAGTTTACACTTTTAATGATTAATCCTGTCTTGAATTTACACTTGATTATAGTCCTGGAATAGCTTTACACTTTTTAAAGATAAAGAAAAAGCTATTGTTGTTTGTTTGTCGTGTTGGAATGTGG
>JANYAB010000751.1 GCA_025355225.1 Bacteroidota bacterium | reverse complement strand
ATTACCCCTATTGGCTGATAACTTACAAAGCTTTTAGAAGCCTCAGTTTCAATTAACCGATCGCCGAGGTATGTTGCGGCATTAGCAGAATAATATTGACATAGAGCAGCGCATTTTTCAATTTCAGCCACACCCTGAACGATGGGCTTTCCCATTTCGTGAGCCATTAATATAGCAAATTCATTTTTTCGGGTTTGAAGTACGCCTGCCATATTGGTCAATAGTATACTGCGCTCAGTATGACTGGTGTCCCTCCATTTTAGCCAGGCCGAATGGGTTTGCTTTATTTTTTGATCAATTTGTTTTATACCATGGGCTCTGTATTTTTTTATCGATTTTCCGTTGGCCGGATTTACTGAAACTATACTCATTGCCGTTAATATTAACTATGACAAAGTAAACAGAAGTTTGTGCAAATAGTTGCGTATTATATCGAATTAATAACGGGATTCGCTAAAGGTACCCGCCGGAACATAGTTCCGATGTTCCAACTCGGTCAGTGAATCAACAGGTTTGCATACACCGTTGGTTATCAGGATTATCCTGTCACTTGCGGTAATGATATTGCGATAGTCATGATCGGTTATTACAAACCCTTTGGTTGACCGGTATTCCCTGATCAGATCTATTATTACTTCTTTATAAAGGGGTTCTATCTTGGAAAATGGTTCATCCAGCAAAATAAATTTAACATCCAGGTTTACAAGCAGCAATATTTCGAGATATCTTAATTCTCCGCCGGATAGTTCCGATATTCTTTTTTTAAGATGTTTTTTTAGCCTGGGGTCGTTTACCAGCTTTTCTCTACCCATAAGTGTAGGAATATAGATATCGATAATTTTTTTTATCGATATGTTTTTCGGTAAAAGCGCATGCTGGGGCAAATAGGCAATCAGGTTACCATGCTTGTACGGATGGCTGTACACCTTTCCGTTTATCCTGACAAATTTATTATAGGTGAAAAGGGTACCAAATATTATTTTTAACAACGATGATTTTCCGCACCCGTTCCGGCCTAAAATGCCGATAATATCACCTGTTTCACATCTCAAATAACAATCGCTCAGTATTTGCTTGTCATCAAAAGAAAGTATTACGCTATCAACCTCAAGCAAATCCTTCATAAATGAAAAGTTTTTATGACGATTAAAATTGAGGCAGCCAATAGAATATTGCCGACAAATGAGAGGCCTATTAATTTGAATTTTGAAAGCCCGTGATTGTAGTAAAAGTAATACTGCTGCTTATAGTATAGCTCGAAGTAGAACGCAGAAAGAAGTAATCCGAAGGTGCAAAATGACAGAAGGAATTCTGGAAGTCCAAATATGTACCCAAAAACAAACGAAAATGGAACGTTTACGCTTAATAGAGTTTTATAATAGTTAAACGCTACCCGTATTTTCAAGCTCGATGATTATTTAGGTTATGACGCGGCGATAAGCTATTATTATTGCTCTTATAAAATCAGCCGCAGTGTTAACGAAGATATTAGTTATATGGTATATGAGAAATTATAAATCAGATATTTATTTCATCGCGGATTTTTGAATTGATCATATGCACTGTTTTGTCCAATTCTTCGGCTGAACAGTTTATGCGCTCTACAATTTGAGCCTTTTCTTCAATATCTGTCGAAATTTTTATCAGGTTGATCAATCCCATAATATTGGCCAGCGGCCGGCGAATCTCGTGCGAACTTAGCCAGGCTACCTCTTTGAGTTTATTATTCTGCCGGGTGATCTCTTCTTCTTTTTCCTTGCGCCACGAAATATTATTGTATATCGCAATATAGCCAGTATGCTCATTGTTATCATCAAATAATGGTGCGTATTCCCCATAGACCCAAAAACGACCTCCGGATTTTGTATAACAACCAATATCAACCGAAAAAGATTCTAAGGCTTTTTTTTTATTTTTGATCGAATTCAGCACTTCTTTATCAGTTTCAACACCGGCGAAGAAAACAGAGGGAGTAAACCCCAATAATTCTTCGAGCTGGTATCCGGTGCAATCTTCTACGGCCTTATTAACCCAGGTTATTAAACTGTTTTTATCGGTAATAACAATCATATTATTTACCCGTGTGATGATATTCGCGAGTTTTTTCAATTCATCATCAGAACGGTGGTATAACCTTTGGCTTTCAATTAGGTTTTTTTTGTGAATGGATAACAGTTTGAACGCCATAAACCCGGTTAAGATAACAAGCAGGAAACCCTTTCCGGTATTAAGCCAAAGATATAAATGGGAAGAAATTGTATTGTGGATCAAGAAAAGAACCCTGTCGCTGATAAATATCCAAATTAAGGCCAAAGCAATATAAATTACTGCGGTACGTAAAGCTCCAAACCTCATTCGTAAAATGGTGTATAGTTTAATTGATCACAGGATTATACGTAGCTTTTATCTAAAAAGGTTGGTGATTTTAAAAACTATCGCTTACTTATTAAGTATTATTATAGCATTATTATTGAGTAATCACGGGTTACGCACTTGCCCTTCGCCTTTTACCAGCCATTTATAACTGGTAAGTTCCTGCAGACCCATTGGGCCCCGGGCATGTAATTTTTGAGTACTTATACCAATTTCGGCACCTAAACCAAATTGTGCACCATCCGTAAATGCAGTTGATGCATTTACATAAACCGCGGCCGCATCCACCTTATTGAGGAAAACAGTCGCATTTGCAGCATCTTCAGTTATAATCGCCTCGCTGTGCTTGGAGCTATAGCGGGCAATATGATCGAGGGCCCCCGAAAAAGTATTTACTGTTTTAATCGACATTTTTAAGGACAAAAATTCTGTTCCGAAATGTTCTGGTTTGGCCTGGTGAAGCAGGTCTGCAGGGTAGCGGCCCTGTAATGCAGCAAAAGCATCGTTATCAGCATAAAGTTCAACTTGTTTACGGGCCAATGGTTCTGCTAATTGCGGCAGATCCGCCAAACGCGATGAATGGATGATCAAACAATCCAGCGCGTTGCATACACTTACCCTGCGCGTTTTGGCGTTGCAAATAATATCGGCTCCTGTTAACAAATCGCCGGACTCGTCAAAATAGGTATGAACAATGCCGGCGCCGGTTTCAATTACCGGCACCTTACTCTGTTGCCTTACACGGTCAATCAGTTGCTGGCTCCCCCGGGGTATCAACACATCTATATAACCAATTGCATTTAAAAGGGCTTCGGTTGCTTCACGCTCCGGAGGCAGCAGTATGGCCACATTTATATCAATATTGTATTTTGAAAGCACGTTGTGAATAATGGCGATAATAGCCTTGTTGGAATATTCGGCATCACTGCCACCTTTTAAAACGCAAACATTGCCTGTTTTAAAGCACAGTGCAAACACATCGAAAGTGACGTTTGGCCTGGCTTCGTAAATTACACCCACAATGCCCAAAGGCACGCTTATCTTGCTAATATTAAGACCATTAGGCATCGTTTTTTCTGAAAGAGTATGCCCCAGCTGGTTGGGGAGGCCCGCAACGTTCCTCATTTCCTTTGCAATATCCTGTATGCGCGCCTCAGTAAGTTTGAGACGATCATATTTCGGATCGGCCGGATCCATCCGGTCCAGGTCTTTTTTATTTTCCGCAAGCAAATGTTCGGTTTGCGCAACCGCTTCTTCGGCAAGTTCACGTAGTACGGCAACGGTAGTAGCTGCCCCGGTATCAACTATATTCCTGCCGGCGATCAGGGCATTTTCAAAGTAATTTTTGTAATCCATCTTTTGTGTTAAGTCGATAGTCTTTAGTCGATAGTCAAAAGTTTAATATTGTTTTTTACTTAGAACTTAAGACTTTCGACTAAGGGCTAAAGGTCAATTTATATTTGCTACTGCAACTCGCATCAGCTCTGCAAATAAAGATAATCATAATGCACCAGCGGTTTCTGGTTTTTCTGTCCTATTTTTTCCCTGGCCTTTTCTGCGCTGTATTCAGCAATGCCCAGACCGATCAGTTTATGCTGTTCATCCACCAGTTTAATGATCTCGCCCTTATTGAAATCATCAATAATTTTGACAATCCCCACCGGCAAAAGACTGGTAGCCTTACTGGAGGTAAGCGCTGTTTTAGCGCCCTCGTTTACCTGTACAACACCAGTGGCATAATTAGCGGCATGGGCTATCCATTTCTTTTTGCCCGATTTGGTTTTATCGGGAACAAACCGGGTGTGCAGAACCTTATCTGATAGTAAATCCGTTAATATATTGTCCTTTGTCCCGTTCGCAATATGCACAGCGATGCCTAATTGGGCCGTTTTTTGAGCCATGTTTGATTTGGTGATCATACCCCCGCGTCCAAATTGAGAACGCCCCGACGTAATGAATGAAGAAAAATCAGGCGTTGAGCTATCAACTTCTTCAATTATTTTCGAATCAGGTGATTTTGGATCCCCATCATAGATCCCGTCCACATTGGTAAGCACTATCAAAGCCTGTGCGTTCAGCATGGAAGCGATCAGGCCGGCCAGTTCATCATTGTCGGTAAACATCAGTTCAGTAACCGATACCACATCGTTTTCATTCACAACCGGTATAACCTGGTAATGCAATAGTATATCGAGGCAGTTACGCATGTTGAGGTAATGCAGCCTGTCCCTGAAATCTTCTTTGGTTACCAATACCTGCGAACACAGCATATCAAAAGCCCCAAATAAGGTAGAGTAAGTATTAATTAGTTTCACCTGGCCAATTGATGCCAGTAATTGCCGCACAGCTACAGCGTCAGACTTTTCGGATATGGTGATCATGCTGCGGCCAGAGGCTACAGCCCCGGAGGAAACCAGGATCACTTCCCTGCCTTGTTTTTTTATTGCTGCTATTTGTTCAACCAAATGGCCGATACGATTAAGGTCGGGCAGTCCGTCGGGTTGAGTGAAAACATTCGAACCGATCTTAATAACGATGCGGTGATAATTAAAAGCCACCTTATGATGCATGACCAATTTGCTCAATCCGATGTATACCTTGAATGCGGCCGCTATGTTTAACTTTCCATATATCGTAGTTTTTCTGCATATCCAGCCAAAACTCAGCGCTTACACCAAAAGCTTCTTCTAATCTGACAGCCATTTCAGCGGAAATTGCTGCACCTTCATTAACAATCTCCGAAAGCTGTTTCCTGCTGATATGTAAATTTTCGGCAGCTTTTGTAATAGATAATTTCATCTCTTTTAAAATATCCTCCCGCAGGATTGCCCCTGGATGTACAGGCTGCATTTGACTTTCCATCTTCTATTTCTCTTTAATGATAATCTTCATAATTGACATCGAGCACATTGCCGTCCTCAAAACGAAAATAAATCCGGTAATTTCCTGTAATCCACACCGACCAAAATCCTTTGAGATTGCCGCTTAATGGGTGTAATTTATAGCCGGGTATCATCCGCAATGGTCCAAGTTCTTTAATTGTATTTAATGTTGACAGAATGCGCTTTATTTTATCTATTTGTTCAGGAGGCAATTTTGAGGGATCGTTTTTCTCCCAAAGAAGCCGCAACCCTTTATGCGAAATGCTTTCAATCATTATTATTCAAATATACGATGTAACCTGTAAGGTTACAATTTTTATTTGATAAAAAATTACAGCTAATTCCAAATTTGGTTGTTGCGTAGTACTATTCAACCGCTGAAATGCTACTTTGCCAATCCATCAACGAAATCAAAAGAATCAACTAAATCAACGGTTCAGACAACTAACTGATAAACCCCTTCACGTACTCCTTTGTCATCCATTCTTTCAAAGCGGTTTTCAAAACACAAAATTTAATCATGACGAATAACCCACACATCAGTATTCAGCATCTAAATGTGCAGATCGGCAACCAGCTTATCCTGAATGATATTACTATCAACATACCCAACAAAAAAGTGATTTCTATTATTGGCCCATCCGGTTGCGGTAAAACCACGTTGCTAAAATCATTTAATCGATTGTTGGATGACACTGCCAACGTAAAGGTTACCGGCAAGGTATTGGTTGATGGTGAAAATATTTATGACCCTGGTGTAGAAGTAACGCACATCCGTAAAAAAATGGGTTTGCTTTCACAAAGGCCGTATCCCCTACCTATGTCCATTTATGATAATGTGGCCTATGGGCCCCGCCTACATGGCAATCCTAAAAAAATAGAACTCGACGAACTGGTTGAAACCCAATTGAAAGCTACCGGCTTATGGAACGAAGTAAAAGATCGTTTACACGCCCCGGCTACACGTTTGTCTATCGGCCAGCAGCAGCGCTTGTGCCTGGCACGCGGCCTGGCTGTTGAGCCGGAGATCCTTCTTGGCGATGAATCCACGTCGGCACTCGATCCTATTTCTACCAGTATAATAGAGGATCTTTTTATCAAGCTAAAGGAAAAATACACCATTGTACTGGTAACGCACATATTACGTCAGGCACGCAGGGTGTCTGATTATATCATCTTCGTTTATATGGGTAAGATTATTGAATTCGGCGCTACCGAAGAGTTGCTGCTGAATCCCAAAGAGGAACTGACAAAGGAATATGTGAAGGGGTTTATCAGTTAGTTTTCGATTAATTCTCCCATAATTCCCACCAATCAACTATAATTTATTAATATTGGCATTTCAATATTAATACACCTGTGGCTTACAATTACCAGCGCATTGTTATCAAAATTGGTTCCAACGTTCTTACCCAAAAGGACGGCCTGCCCGACCATGGCCGTATTGCCCATTTGGTTGAGCAAATAGCAACTATCAAAAAGCAAGGGAAAGAAGTCATATTGGTTTCTTCTGGCGCGGTAGCTTCGGGCCGGAGCATGATTACCGTGTCTGATAAATCGGATGCTGTTGCGGCGCGCC
>JANYAB010000073.1 GCA_025355225.1 Bacteroidota bacterium | reverse complement strand
ATTCGGCAACGAAGAACGGATCGGTAAGCTGGCGAGCTCATTTGCGGGCCTCGCTATCTTCATCAGTTGCCTCGGCTTATTCGGCATGGCGTCCTTTATGGCCGAACAGCGCATTAAGGAAATTGGCGTACGAAAAGTATTAGGGGCATCGGTATTTAACCTGTGGGGCATGCTGTCAAAAGATTTTGTACTGCTGGTTATTATTTCGTTGGTGATCGCTACGCCAATCGCTTATTATTTTATGCAAAACTGGCTGCAAAATTATCAATACCGGTCAAATATAGCCTGGTGGATATTTGCTGTAACTGCCGCAGGCGCTATGGTGATAACCTTGCTTACGGTTAGCTATCAAAGTATAAAAGCGGCATTGGCCAACCCGGTTAAGAGTCTTAGAAGCGAGTAGCAGTTGGCAGTTGACAGCGGGAATGCATCCAAAATTTAGGATTTAGAGATTAGAAATTAGGATTTAGAGAATAGAGTTAGAAATTAAAATTTAAAAATTAAAACATCATGATAAAGAATTATTTGAAATTAGGTTTACGCAATCTTGCGAAAAACAGGTTGTCGTCAACCATCAACATACTTGGGCTCGCGCTAGCCGTGGGCTGCTGTCTTGTGGTGTTTCAATTTTTCGATTGGTCAATGCACATGGATAGATTCCATCCCAAAATAAACAAACTTTTTGTGGTCGAAAGGATTTCCGAAAAAGACGGGAACCAGCAATTGTGGGGCAACTCACCCGCCCCTATGGCTCCTATGCTAAAGGCTGATTTCCCGCAAATTAAGAATGTAGCGCGGGTAAATTATACCGGGGTAATTATTAAGCAAGGAGATAACGTCTTCAGACAAAATATAACTTTTGTCGATGATTCTTTCTACAGCATGTTTAATTTCCCGGTTAAATGGGGAGATAAACAACGGTTCACTGATCAGGATGGAATTGTGCTCACCAATGAGCTCTCGGAAAAACTTTTTGGTAAGGAAAATCCGGTAGGCAAAAACGTAAACGTACGATTTAACAAAAATGGCCAGGAAACAATCGTGAATTTTACGGTTAAGGGTGTATTTGATAAACAACCGATCGAGTCGTCCTGGTATTTTTCAGCCCTTGTTCCTTTCAGCAAGATGGCTTCTTTAGGGATGGATAAACCCGGGGACTGGAGTCAGAGCGCGGATATAACATTTGTGGAAGCAGAAAGTGAAGCATCATTAGTGCCCGTAAATAATCAAAGCAAAAAATATTTACAGTTATATCATGCGGCGAATAAGGATGATAAGATATCAGCCTTCCATTTTCAGGCATTGAAAACAATGAATTTTCATGCGTTTAAAGTGAATAATCAACGTTTTGCTCAAACCCACATAGCAGGTTATATCATGCTTGTGGTTATTGGGTTAGCCACTTTATTATTGGTCTACTTTAATTATATGAATATCGCTATTGCTTCTGCATCTACGCGGCTAAAAGAAATAGGTGTCAGAAAAGTGATGGGAAGCAGCAGGAAACAGATCATTGTGCAGTTTATTTTAGAAAACCTGATCCTTTGTACTATTGCCATAATGATTGGGCTATTATTGGCTAAATACATTTTCCTGCCTGGATTTAGCAAAATCGCCCATGTCGACCTGACTAAGGATCTCTTTAATAATTACCGTACATGGGCTGCGTTAGTAATTTTGATTATTGTATCAGCATTAAGCGGGGCTGCCTATCCTTCTTTTTATATATCAGCCTTTAAACCTATAAATATTATTAAAGGCAACAGTAAGTTAGGGAGCAGGAACCGTTTCAGAAAGGCCCTTTTAGGGTTTCAGTTTTTCCTGACATTCCTTGCAATTTCAACCACATTGGCCTTTATCCGTGAAACAAAACAAATAAAAGCGAGGCCATGGGGATACGACCCATCAAATAATGTGGTGGTAACATTAGACAAATCGGCCAGTTTTGAAGCTTTTAAAGACGAACTAAAACGCAGCAGCAGTATCAAATCTGTATCCGGATCAGTCCAGTCTCTCGGCAATTTCACTAAACAAATGGTGATCAAAATTGAAGGAAAAGAACAAACAGTACAGGGCATAAGTGCTTTGCCTGGTTTTGCAACTCAGCTTGGCATCAAGGTTATAAACGGGAGGGATCTAAGCGCAGAATTCGAAACAGACCAAACGGCTTCAATATTAGTTAACCAGGCTTTTCTAAAACAAATGCACTGGACTTCAGGTGTAGGAAAAACGATCAAATACCAGGATAACCTATATTCAATTGTAGGCGAGGTTGGTGATTTTCACTTCGAAAACTTTCAAACACCTATAGGGCCAATGGTGCTGATGGGCTGCAAGCCAGCAGAAGTAAATTATGTATATGTAAAAACATCATCTCCGGGGTTGTTCTCCAGCTCACATGCAGAAGTAGAAAAAGTCTGGAAAAAAATAAATCCCAATTTGCCTTTCGAATATTCCTACCAGGAGGGCGTATTTGATCAGTATTTCAATGGATTCGACCAGGTTTCGCAGATAATGGGAGCCGCTTCGGCTATTATGATCGTTATTTCCATATCCGGCATTTTCGGTCTGGCGCTACTGATATTAGGCAGAAAAATGAAGGAAATAAGTGTCAGAAAAGTGCTGGGAGCAGGTATGGGCAATATCATTTTCCTGATCAACAAA
>JANYAB010000732.1 GCA_025355225.1 Bacteroidota bacterium | reverse complement strand
TTAACCCCTCCCTGCCACTTCGCAGCCAACCACACCCCTCCCAATGGGAGGGAATTTAGCTGCAATTCCAATCTTCCGAACACCTATGGTGACAACACCCACAAAGGCAAAAATAGCCTGTCAGCTGTGGTAGCTTTTTACAATTTCTTCTGATTCCTTTTTCATTTTATCATAAAGTTCAATAAACTCGTCACATCGCGCTTTCGCATTTGGGCTATTCTTCTTTACAAACCCTGCTCGTTTACCTAAAAACTCAAAATTGTCGCGGTAATCCCAACACAGGTCCCATGAGCAACCTTCAACCTGTGGCAAAGCAACTTGTAGAAATGCATATTCATTTGTTTTAAATGTGGCTCGTCCAATTTTTATTTTCCTTATTTTTTTTAAGTTTAATACAGGTAAAAATGCAGGAAATTCAGTTTTGTTTGTTATAAAGCCTAATGAAAATACTTCGATATTTGGTAGTCCGGCTAAAAAGGTAAAGTCCTCAATTGGTTGATTCCAGTCTAACGTTCCGTCAATATGTAAATACTTCAAACTATTAATACTTTTAAGACCATCAAAGTTTGAGACTCTTCGCAGGTTTTCAAGATGCAGGGATCTCAATTTTGTCAACCTTTGTAGTGGTGACAGGTCAGAAAATCCCGATACATATTCAAGGATGACTTCTTCTAAATTGTATAAATTCCCAACAAATTCAATGTCCTTTGCCCGAAAAAAGGTCACTCTCAATCTTTTAAGAGATTTTAATTGTTGTACCTTTTCAACTTGTTCTTTACTTGGATCGTGTAAAGTAAGTTCTTCAATGTTGGGGCAGTCCAAAACTTGTTTCCAATTTGCATGGCCCTTACTAATTGTGAGAATTTTTACTGCTTCTTTATCAGCTATATCACTGTCAGCAGTATAGGCATACCTTTCTATGTTTGGAACGATAGTCCAATAACCGTCTGTCCTGTCTAAAAAATCTCCGAAATGGTGTTTCATTTGTCTATTGGATATTGCAAATAACAAATAAAAAATAAGTCTTTAAAAGGATGGAAATATTGAGCCTGTTGGCCTTACTGGCACGATCCAAGAAGTACCTTTATTTCCGAATCGCAAGCAGAAGAATACTTTGATTTATTTTATTTTTTGGTATTTCAATTAAAAAAACCTCACAAAATACCCGGATACGGATTGCCATAATGTAGAATTGGGTATAAAATACCAGCTGTAGTGCGATATCGCCAGGATGATGAACGCGATGATATACGCTTTGCTATTATTGCCTTTTATCTTATCGTAAACGATGAGCCCCACCAGAAGCAGGTCGGGGACTAAAAAGCCAAGTAGAACCGCCTCAGCGCCATCCAGATGCATCACGTGGATGAAAACCCTGCGCAGCCCGGCCCCGGCAATAGCCAGCGAAGTAGCGATCATATAGCGCATGTGGTACGGGGTGCGGTGTTTGTTGATGATGGCAAGCAGGTACAGTACGAAGAAATCAAATATCTGGTAAGTGGGAAAATACATACCGGCGAGGATGGCCTGTTTGGGCTTATGTGCCGCGACTGCATTTAAATATGCTTCGCGCGCGATAAAATGAATAGAAATAATAATGCAGGGCACCAGCACGTAGGTAAACCTGCCGATGATGCGGTGCGCCTTATATTTGCCGTTGCGTATGAGCAGCGGCTGAACAACGAGTAGCACAAACCAGGTGGTAAACAGCAGGCCGTGGATATGCTGGATGAGGGTGACATTATTGAAGCCCGGGAACAGCCCGAAATAGGTCTTAAAAAACCCCAAAACAACGATGCCGAGAATAACAATAAACAGCAGGCTGACATTTTTGTACCCAGTTTCCACGAAGCTTAAATTGTGATGGTTAATTTGTTACAAGATAGATGTTATTTCATAATAAACAAGGCGCCAAAACCCACCGCTGGGGAAGATGCGGAACCGGGCGTAGCGTAAATGCTTCCCGTGCTTTTTTGAGCCGTTGTTGGTGTTTCCTGCCCTTGTTGGTGTTGTCACCAACAAGCCCCGCATGTCAGGTATTTGGACGGAACCCTTTGGAAAAGTTCCCCAATTGTATGTCAAATTTTATCATACACAAATCGGGCCGTCTCGTAAATAAGGTTAATTGCCAAAATAAACGGGTATAACGGATTGTTGGTGACAACACCATAGGTTCACGGAAAAAATCAAAAAGCGGTGGGCATGTGCGATTCCCGCCCTTGGGCGGGTGTAGGGTGGGGTTAGCGAACATGCTTTGCAAGGCGATTAACCCCTCCCTGCCACTTAGTAGCCAACCACACCCCTCCCAATGGGAGGGAATTTAGCTGCAATTCCAATCTTCCGAACACCTATGGTGACAACACCAACAAAGGTAAAAAAACTCGTTATTATCTGGATGTTATTATCGGGCCCCAGGCGATTTGGTGAGCTGCATAAAGCCATTCAAGGTATAGCATTAAAGGTTTTATCCAGGCATTTAAAAGAACTGGAGGCTGACGGTATCATCAATCGAAAAGTATATGCCGAAGTCCCGCCAAAAGTGGAGTATACACTTACTGAAAAAGGGATGTCACTTAATGATGTGATGCAGCAATTGGCAGAATGGGGCAAAAAGAATGCTATTGCCGAATAAGACATATTAGGACATATCAAAGAATACCTTCGCTATAGGGGATAGCGATATGATGGTATTTCTATTGATGTATCCTATAGTAATGTCGCCTAATAACTCGCTAATAAAAAAAGGTTTCGGATATTATCTTATCGTCCTTTACGCCGAAAACTGCAATTTCTGCCAACTGTAATCTTTGGCCATTTTTTAAGGTCATGTCCCTGCCCATAGCTACGCTAAAGTAGCTGCCTCCAACTAGCGGTTCACTGCAGAAGAAGCTGTGTACTTCAGCTATAATTTCCTGCCTGGCCTTTGATTTGGCTACAACCGCTTCAATACCCCTGGTTATGGTAGGCACACCCATTGCCAAAGCATGTTCAGGTTCGGTACAAACAATGTCGGCACTATAAAACTGTTGATAGATTTCTGTTACCTGCCTTTGTTGAAAAAGTTCATAGTAGCGATTGGCCAATTCTTGAGTTGTCATTTTTTTCTGATTATTTAATAATACAAAGCTAGCCCGTCGTTCAATACTTAAAGTGTTAAAAAGTGTTATATATTTGCTTAATCGTATCAATTTGTAAAATGGACGCTTTAAGTACCGTATTAGAGGCAACCAGGCTCAGAAGTGTTGTTTATAGTAAATTTCCCCTTGCGGCCCCGTGGGGACTGGATGTTATCCAGGACGAAAATTCTCAATTCTGGCGGTTAGTGAGTGGCAGCTGTATTGTTGGCTCGCCCGATGGCCGTATCATAGAATTGGTGGAGGGCGACCTGGTATTTGTGCCTCACGGCAGCGCCCACTGGATAGCAGATAAATCAACAAGTTTACGCATGCAGTCGCCCGAATTTGTTAAGGCCCGTAGGGCAGGGACCCCTGTTTTTAACAGTGGCGGTGATGTAACTACCCTTATAGCGGGCCATTTTGAATTTGATTACCAGCCGTTACATCCTTTTTTAAAGGATCTGCCGCCAATTATTCATATCAGGCAATATGTGACAGAAAACCAGCTTTTATTAAAGCAGGTTACACAATTAATGTTGGAAGAACTCAATAACGAAAGGCCGGGAAGTAGCGTAATGCTGAAAAATCTATCGGAAATTATGTTTATCAATATCATAAGGGCATATTTAGAACAGGCTGTGCTCGACACTGGTTTTCTTTCCGCATTAAATGACCCAAGGATCAGCAAAGCGCTAAAACTGATGCAGGACTCACCCCAAAACGATTGGACGCTGGAATCTCTTGCATCGGAGATCGGCATGTCACGTTCTGTTTTCTTTAATCAGTTTAAAAAATTAGTGCATGAAACACCGTTGAGCTACCTCACCAACTGGCGCATCAGACAAGCCCAAAAGCTATTAATGACGGACAACAGCAATATATCCGTAATTGCAGCAAACGTTGGTTATCAGTCGGAATCGGCTTTTAACCGGATCTTTAAATCAAAAATGGGGCAGACTCCTGCGAAGTACAGAAGAAGTAAGTTTTCCCAGTAATTTTTCGCATTTAGCCTTTTTTACCATTAATTTTACAACATAACTTAAACGCAAAAAGTCTCGAATTAGATGATTTGACGCTTTCTCTTTTTTCTTGTTCCCCCGAGTAGGCTCGAACCGCTTAGTCGCGAGTCTGCCACCCGGTCAAATCGTCGAAAAATATCTCGAAGAATCCAGTTATGAAAAGTATTGATTTACAGTTTATTAGCAAACGCACTCAACATCCTTACGCCTCACAACATTGGCAGGCGCGGAATCCTACTGTGGTTTTGCCGCATTACTGGCATTGTCTTCCGTTGGAGTGGCAGTACCGGCAGCACCGGCATTATTTGGAACAGGTGTTGAAGATGGATGATGGGCAATATGAGCCAGCTTTTCGCGCAGCCAGTGGGTAAGCCGGTGATGAAGCGGTACGAGTATTGCGGCAAGGCCCACCAATATCAGCAATTCAAGAACCGGCAGATGGTTGCTGATGCGCTGAACAAATGGATGAATAAGCAGTGTGATAAATTCAAAAACCAGCAATAACGAAATTACACTCATAAACTCTATCACTTTGCGGTGGGTGCGACTTTTGCTTAACAGCAACAGCACCAAAAACAAAAAAGGTATAAATATGGCTATGCCGATCATTTGCAGGTTGACGATCCTTGCTGCAGCTTCGCGATGTTGCTCTTCACTAATTTCCTCCTGCCGGGCGGCCTCGTTAAAACTCAGCATCTGAACTTGCTTTATTCTTTCGGCATTAAACATGCTGTCTTTTGCGGCTTGCGCGGTTTTTAGGTAAAGCAACTCAAGATGTTCGTTTTTTCCCTGGTAAATCTGAGTAAGCAGGTTGCTGGCATTGTAAATACCCTCGGGATATAATGCGGCCTTTGCAGCGTGTAACGCCCCTGTGGCATAAAAAATGCTCGAATCGATAGGCCCCGACTTTCTATATAATTCTGCAATGCTGTTATAAGTATCAGCAATTTCGCTCTGATCCCCATTTTTCAGCGCATAACCGACGCTTAGCCGGTAATAGTCAAGCGCTAAGGCTGTATGGTTCATTTTATAGTGGATATCACCCAAAATAGATAAAGTATTAGGCAACGTACTTTGATCTTTTATAGCTTGTTGGATTTCATAAGCTTGCGTTTCGAAGATCAGCGCCGAATCGATTTTATTGAGTTTTATATAGCAATTGCCAATGTTGGAAAGGATGATACTCAGCTTCTTTTTATCATGCAGCGATTGGGCAATCGCCTTTGCCTTAAAATGATAGGATAATGCCTTAATATTTTCCGATTGATCAGAATAAACGATACCAATATCATTTGAGCTTTTTAATATTCCCATGCGGTCATTGATGCTCTCCCTTAGTTTTAACGAACCCAATAAAAATGAAAGCGCCCGATCATATTTGCCGTTTTTCCATAACACTACGCCAATCCTGTCCATACAATCACCTTCACCTTTTTTGTCGCCTGTCTTTCGTGCCAGCTCAAGTCCCCGCTGCGCATAAATTAATGCGCTGTCGGGCTTCGAGGACTGTAGCTGCATGCTCAACTGTCTTAGTAGCTCAACACCGGTAGTATCATTTATGTGGAGTGTGAGTTGCTGCCTTAATGCTGTTGTACTATTTTTTTGAGAAAACGCAACCATTGCTGCACCTGCAAATAAGCAGATACAAACCAATCTTTTTACCAGGTGGTTTTGCATATTGAGGGATATAATAAAAAGATGCCCCATAATATGGGACATCCTTGATAGGTGCGTTCGGTAAATAACTTTTCCGTGATTGCTCCGGTGAAACGTTTGCTTTATATTAATTACTCCGCTTGAGATTTTGCCTCGCCCTCAGAAGAATCTTCATTTGACTGGCCGGCGGAATTTAAATTTGCAGAGTTTTCACTTTGTACATTATCTGCGACTGCACCTATTGATGTGTTTTTGTTGAATGTACCGCCAATCGAGGTGTTTTTGTCAAACGTCCCCGTGGAGGTGTTTTTGCTAGTTGTTGCCATATTTTTAATTAGTTAGTGGGTTTCTAATAAGGCAATATTTTAAAGCCTTCTATTGTTCTTTAAATGTAGCAACTATCAGGCTGATAAGCAAACTTTTATGATTTTTTTTATATTTGGATAATAGGATAACGATAATGCATTTATGGTTTAATAAATACATTATCGCTATTCAAGAGTAATTGGTATTGTTTTTAATTTACTGTTATGACACTGGTCTGTTTAATGTCTCTTGAGGATGTCCCCGCAAGCAGTTTATATTTTCCCGGCTCAACTATCCATTTGCTGGTTTTTACATCATAATAAGCCAGATCTTTCACTGGGATATTTAAACTTACATCAACCGTTTCTCCCGCTGCTACCGTTACCTTTTTAAAGGCCTTTAACTCTTTTTCGGCACGTTCAACAGCCGAATTTGCTTTACTGATGTAGAGCTGAACCGTTTCCTTGCCGGCATATTTACCTGTGTTTTTTACTTTTACAGTTGCTACAATATAGTCAGCAGGTTTATAACTTGTTTTGTTGGTATGCAGGCCAGCGTATTTATAGTCGGTGTACGAAAGTCCATAACCAAAGCAATAAAGGGGTTCTATCTTTTTGGTGTCAAACCAGCGGTAACCCACCAGGATGCCCTCTTTGTAATCAACCTCAAGCTTTTCGCCGGGGTAAGCATTTAGTGCATGTGCGGGCGAATCCTTAAGGTCGGCCGGGAAAGTGAATGGTAGTTTGCCTGAAGGGTTTACTTTTCCTGTCAGGACATCGGCAAGCGCATTGCCATTTTCCGAACCGTTGTACCATGACCAAACAATAGTATGGTTATTCTTTTTTATTTGGCTGATGTCATAAGGCGCGCCGCCAACCACTACGACAATAGTATTTGGATTAGCCGTAGTCACGGCATCCACAAGCGTCTGTTCGCCAAAAGGCAAGCTCAGATCTTTGCGATCGCTTCCCTCGCTTTCATAGTCGCGATTGCCACCAATAAACAGGATGGCCATATCGGTAGTTTTTGCTAATGCTGCTGCTTTTGCAACCATTGCGGAGTCGGCAGGTTTTGTAGCCGGATTTACACTCCCGCCGCGCTGCCTGTAAAGACCTGAATATCCCTGGGAAAATTTAATATCCACCGTTTTGCCCAGCCTATTTTGTAAACCTGCAAGGGCAGTTACTTCATACCTGGCTTTTACCCCTGCGCCAAATCCGCCTAAATGAAAGGTATGGGTAGCATTGTCGCCAATCACAGCTATACTTTTTATGGCAGATGTGTTCAGAGGAAGCAGATGTTTGTCATTTTTTAGCAGCACGATCGATTCGGATGCGATATCATAAACGGTCTTGCTGTGCTCTGTAGTATTGATTTTACCCGCAGGCTGATTGGAGCTTAGCGTGGTTTGGTACATTACCCATAAAATACGCTTTACTTTTTCATCAATTACTTTCATGCTTACTTTGCCGCCTTTCACCGAATCAAGCAATGGATTGGCAAAATAATAGCTTGAGTAAGGAGGTCTCGAGCCCATTTCCACGTCGAGTCCATTGTTCGCGGCGTTAACTGTGCTATGAGTTCCGCCCCAGTCACTGATCACTATCCCTTTAAATTTCCATTCTCCTTTTAAAACCTTGTTGAGCAGATAATCATTTTCAGAACAATAAGCCCCCCTTAGTTTATTATAGGCCGACATGATGGTCCAGGCATTGCCCTCTGTTATGGATGCCTTGAAAGCAGGAAGGTATATTTCGCGCAGCGCACGTTCGTCCACGGATACGTTCACGCGCCCGCGTTCAATTTCCTGGTTGTTTACAGCGTAATGTTTTACGCAGGCAGCAACATGCTGGCTTTGTATGCCTTTTACTGATTGCACTGCAAGCCGGGCATTTAAAAATGGATCTTCCGAATAATATTCGTAGGTACGACCGCAAAGCGGGGTACGGGCAATGTTAAATGCCGGTGCAAGCATGATCGATTTTTTTCTCGCGTTAGCCTCTTCGCCCATATCGTGGCCAAAACGATAAGCCAGGGCCGGGTTCCATGTTGCGGCTAATGCCGATCCGTTAGGGAAAAAGGTAGCGGAGTCCGTCGTAAGATTTGCCGAACCCCAGCCCGGTAAAACGTCTTCACGTACGCCCAGCGGTCCGTCATCTGTCATCAGTCCCGGTATGCCCAGGCGCGGCACGCCCGCCGTACTAAATATGCCATCTGCATGCAACAGCGCTATTTTCTCTTCGAGCGTTAGTTTTTTAATGATCGAAGCTATTTTTGTTTCGGTTTGCTGGCTGCTTTTGGTTTGGGCATGCCCACTATTAAATGCTGTAAATATAAAAGCACCGCATAAAAAGTAGTGTGGAAATTTAAGTTTCATTTTAATATGATTGATTTTAGTGGTTTAAATGCTTGGTAAACAGCTTGTCACGCTCTGTGTATTTGAAACACAATATAGGATTAAATTTTCAATTTGAAGGATTTTGTAATAGATTCTATGTAATTCTCTTGATTTATCGGTTAGCCCGGTCCATCCCACAAAAAAGGATTGCGGCGGGGCTTTCTTTCTAATTTAGAAATAGCTACCTTTGCAAAATTATTTTCTTGAAAAAAGGCTGATATTCATCCGCTTCTATCTCATTGACAATAAGTACATAAATTATAAAATGAAAAAAATTGTCGATTATAGAAAGCTCCTTGGAGTGAACGAAGCCGCAGAATTGCAGGAACTAAAAACAGTATACCGAAGTTTAATGAAAACATGGCATCCTGATAAATTCCAGGATAATGTTGAACATAAAACTGTAGCCGAAGAAAAAAGCAAGACTATTATTGAAGCCTATCACTTTTTGGTAAGTATTGCCAGCGAAACACGCAATCAATCCAAAACAGAATATACGCTTACTACAACAACCTCGGGCATTCACGATTTTGAATACAAATCGCAGGTACTTAAGGTGACTTTTTTAGACGGCAGTGAATATGAGTATTTCGATGTACCCAAAGCGGTTTATGTAAAACTGATCAACGCAGATTCGCCCGGCAGATTTGCCCGCAGGCATATTTTTAACAATTACCTTTACCGAAGCGTTAGTAAACTGGTTGCTACAGCGTAATGACCAGGCTGCTTAGCCGGGAGCCAGGTTCTAAGTTGCAGACACTTTTTATTAAAAAGACCGAATACATTTACTTTTTTTGAATTGGTGCGGCGAACCGACGAATCTTTTCGTCGTAAGTAAGTATTTTCCCATTTCGCAACATCACGTCATCAACATAATAAAGTGAGTCTTTCTTACCCTTTTTGTCGGTCCATTTTTCCGTGTACCATAAGGTAACCCATGTATCCTTTTTATCGGGATAGTAAGTGGTCATCCACGAATCGAATTCTTTAGAAACCGTAGCCATATCGCCGCGTACTTGTTCCAGTATCTTTACCAAACTGTCTTTTCTGCCCGAAAAATAAAATTGGTCCCCAATAAAATTTACTGTGTCCGCGAAGTTTTCGACAGCACCCTTTACATCGCCTGCAACATATTTTTTCAGACAGTTGAGCACGATCAGCGCATTCTTTTCGTCGCCCGGTTGCCAGTTAATAGAGTATTTTGCTTTAAAGGGGTAATTGAGGCTATCTTTTTTTGTATTATCGGTATTACTTTGACCGGTTGTTGACTTGTTTTTACAGCTGAAAAATACAACGCTCATGATGAATAGCATAAGGATCAATTGTTTCATGGTTATTTAGGTTTTGGGTTATTCACAAAATCGATCTGATAAACAAGTTTAAACGGGAGCTTGCCGGATCGCGCATTAAAA
>JANYAB010000720.1 GCA_025355225.1 Bacteroidota bacterium | reverse complement strand
GGAAAAACAAAAACTCTTTCCTGTTTACTGAAACCGACAAAAGTAATTTGAATTTCGAATTTGCCGTTAGGCAGGTCTTTGAATATAATTAACCCGCTGGTATCTGAGGTAGCCGAAAGTTTTAAATCGGGAATTGTAGCTGTTGCACCAACCAATACTTCTTTGGTACGGTCGTTACGGACCAGGGCTTTAAATGTATTTTGCGCAGCAACTATATGAACTAATAAAATACAGGCTGTAGTAATGAAAATATGTTTCATGTTATAAGAATAATACCCGTACAATGCCGAAAAGCATTATAAGACGGGCATTGGTTTAATGCGACAATTAATAATTAGAACTAAAGGGAGGTAAAACGTCAGGCAAGTGGCGGCCTCAAAAGCTCCTGATGGTAATCGGACGTGGTTATTGATTTATGGCAAACCCGGTGTGCCTTTTGAACTTCTGGCCGGGTTATTACACATATATGAACCGTAAATAATACTATGCTTAAAGGATTAGCCTGGTGTTGAAACTGCACGTTATCAGCTCCGCTTTGCGGTTTATCATGTTCATTATGGCCAAACAGATCTTTCCCGTGTAACAGGTAATCACCTATAAAATCAATTACTCCCAATTCGTCGGCTGTGGTGATCTTCGTATAATTACGATACATATCCGGAATATCCTGCATCAGTGAGAAATCACTCAAAGGCAATAAAGTACTGCCTCCTAAGAAGAAGCACGCCATCCATAAAGTGATCAATTTTTTAAACATGCAATGCAAAGATAGCAAAATAGTAGTTGGTATTACATAGTAGCCCACATCTGATTTCTATAAATACTAACTTTGAATGTTTACGAAGAAGACTACAAGGGATCAACCAAAACAGACTTTGTAACTAAAACGCTTTAAAGCCCGCTTATGAAACTGAAAAACATTCATGGAAATTAAGAGTAAGCTGGCTGCATTATCAGAACCATTTGTTGCGCTAAAGAACCATGTGTTTGCAGGATTATATTTTGCGGAATCTATTAGTTTGCTCGGTGATGCTTTTACCTGGGTAGGCTTGGCATTGCTTTCCTACCAGTTTGGAAAGGAAAAATCAGCCGGGATACTGGCTACAGCTTTAACACTAAGGGTAGCTGCATTTATTATTTTTTCGCCTTTCGCGGGCGTGCTTGCCGACAGGATAAGCCGGAAAACAATTTTATATAGCACTCACTTTATCAGAATGGCCATTGTTGCCTGCTTACCCTTTGTGCACCATGAATGGCAGATATATGTATTGGTATTTTCTCTTAATGTATTCAATGCTTTTTTTACTCCTACCTATCGTTCTGTAATCCCGCAAGTGACAGATCATGCGCATTACCGGCAAGCAGTGGGTTTGTCAACAGCCACGTTTCAGATTTTAGGTGTAATAGGCCCGGGTTTAGCCGGGATATTAGCCGTATGGTTTGGTGCAAGGGAAATCTTTTTTATTGATGCAGCTTCTTTCGTTATTGCGGCAATTCTTATTTTAATGTTGCCTGCAAATAAATTACAGAAACCCATAAAGTATGCTGAAAAGGCTTTTACAGCCTGGCATGATGCGATCAAAGGCATTCGGTTGTTATTTAAAAATCCTCTAATACGCTTTGCTCTTTTCATCGAGTTTGTTTCCGCTATCGCAGGAGCGCAGATATTGGTCAATACGGTGGGACATATTAAGAGCGGATTGCATTTGGACAACAGGCACTACGGCTGGGTAATGGCCGCCTTTGGTATTGGGGCCAGCATTGCTGCTTTTGTCGCCGGCAGCCTTGACAAATCGAAAACGCGACGTTTATCCCTCATCGTTGGCTCGTTGGTATTGGCTATAACCATTTCCATCACAAACTTTGTTGGCTACCCGGTAATGTTAGTACTCTGGTTGTGTGCAGGATTAGGGCAGAGCCTCGCTGAAATGCCATCTGAAACTTTGATCGGTGAGAATATTCCGGAAAATGATCAGGGAAAGGTTTACGGGTCTCATTTTGCCTTTTCACATTTGTGGTGGGCTGTTGCTTACCCAATTGCCGGGTTTACAGGAAATTACTTTCCGGAAAAGGACTTTATGTACGGGGGTATTATTTCGCTTGCATTTTTAGGAATAGCTTTGTTCTTTGTAACTAAAAATAATCAGCATGAAATGGATCACCCGCGAACATCCCAAAATTGACCGTATTGCCTGCCCCTGGCTGATCAAAAGGTTCATTGATCCGGAAGCGGAGATCATCTATGTTCCTTTTGAGCACGTAATTGCACAGGCCGGGGAATTGAATGCCATACCATTTGACCTTCCGGGCGTAGAATACACGCACTATGAAGACCACTGCACATTTGATTATTTTATTAAGAAACATCACCTCAAAGATGTCGCGCTTGATCGTATAGCAGCAATCGTTCGCGGGGCGGATACAGACCGGCACGACTTTGCACCACAGGCCGCTGGTTTATCGGCTATATTTTTAGGATTGTCCCAGAATATTAAAGATGATCATGAATTGCTGGACCTCGGTATGAAAGTGTATGACGGGCTTTACACCTGGGCAAAGTACCTGTATCAACAAAAACATACACAGGCCCCCGTTGAACAGCTTCTGCTCGACGTCTTTAATAAATACATCAAGGGCCGTTCTAAAAAAGCCCCTGCCTGGGCGAAGGAACTTAAAGAAATGATACAAGATCAGATGGACACGAATATGTCCTTAAGCCTGCAGCAGGCATCTGAAGAATTGGAGATCAACCCGGCTTACCTTTCACGAGAATTTTCCAAGTACTTTGAGAATTTATCATTCGGAGAATACATCCGTAAAATGCGGATCGAAAAAGCGATTCACCTCATGGAAACTACTTCGTATTCTCTTACCGAGAT
>JANYAB010000716.1 GCA_025355225.1 Bacteroidota bacterium | reverse complement strand
ATCTCGGTCATGGTGCTCTCCACGTTGAATGGCGTGCTTACCCAGACACCTTTTGCAAAATATTACTTATTCGCTTTCAATATAATCATACTGGCCGTGCTTGTATTCGTAGTACGGGTATTAATGAGGGCACTTCGTCAATCTTATTTTTTTTCTTTTACCGATAACAAGGATTTTTCGGAAGAATTTTCTTTTACGTCTAAAAGCAGCAATTCAGAAGCAGAAAAAAACGAAAAAGAAAAAGTTGTTCAAACCGTTCTGCAATTTATGCAAAGCGATAAGCCGTACCTCGAACCAGAACTCACATTGAATCAGCTTGCCGCCCAGCTCTCGTTGAAGCCAAGGGTCCTCTCACAGGCCATCAATGAAATATTACAACAGAACTTTTTCGACTTCATTAATCGCTATCGTATTGAAGAAGCCAAGCGATTATTAAACAACCCTGTGGACAAAAAGATCACAGTACTTGAAGTTTTGTATAAAGTCGGGTTCAATTCAAAATCATCATTCAATACCTTATTTAAAAAATATACCGGCACCACACCTACTGAGTATAAAAAAACATATCTCCGCTGAAACCGCCCGACTTTCCTTAAGCCGAAAGTCGAACCAATTAAATACGTTTTACTTCATGTATTCGGTCGACTGGCTTTTTCTACCGCCCCATCTTTGTTTCATAAACAATTTAGGTACTATGAAACAATTTACAATTTCAGGTTCCATGTTCAGAATGTGGAACAGCTTGCCCTTAGTTGTAAGGGCTGTACTATCCGGTTGCCTGGTTAGCTCAGTTGGTATCTTTACGTGGGGAATATTATTTTCCTCCTTCCTGGTGCCATGGGTTATTTTCCCAATGATTGTCGTCTTATGGGTATTTTGGAGAATTTTCAGCGGCAATTGGGGCTCAAAGCGCAGTGCGGAGATAAGAAAGGAACATTTTCGTTTAACCAGGCTAAAACCAGCAGTTTGGAAATGGGGGCTTGCAGGTGCTATACTTTTTGTGGTTATTGTACAGACATCTTTTGTGATAACCTTTAGGATGATTACGTTTCCGGCTGCCAGGTTTACAGCAGATTACAAGGCATTGGACAATTTCTCCGCATGGGCGGCCTGGGCAATCCTAATTATGAGTTCTATAGTGGCCGGAATTTGTGAAGAAACCGGGTTCAGAGGCTATATGCAAGTCCCCCTGGAAAAAAAGTACGGACCAGTGGTGGCTATTACACTAACTTCTTTGATTTTCACGCTGATACATCTCAGTCGCACCTGGGCCTTACCTATACTTCCCCATATCTTTTTTGCAAGTGTGCTGCTTGGCATACTTGCCTATAAATGCGGCTCGCTTATTCCCGGGATCATCGGCCATTCAATACTTGATGTATTTGATTACTCGATATGGTGGACAGACCTTACAGGTGGATTTACACGGCAGACGATTTTTAAAACAGGTGTGGACCTTCATTTTATAGTTTGGGTCCTGATCTTTTTATTGGCTCTTTTTGGATTCCTCCGGGTAATGAGACGGTTAAACAATGACCAAGTATCGAAGACGATATTGCATGGCGGCGAACCACAATTCAGCCATTAAACCCGGTGAAATGTCAAAACATCCTGGTCACCATAACCGGGATGTTTAATTCCTTTCATGAATAACCGTTTGCCGGAGCCTTAAAAATCCTCCCTCTCTTTTAGAAAAAATCGCCCTGATTTCAGCTAATATTGATAGCGCTATTTCCTCAGGACTCAACGCCCCAATATCCAAACCTGCCGGCGCATAAATACGTTCCATATTTTCATCAGAGATCGATTGGCCTTCATCAGCCAGTTCTCTGAAAATCCTTTCCGACCGCACCCTTGGCCCCAGCATTCCAACATAAAAGGCTTCTGTTTGTAAAGCCTTAGGTAAATTTGTTTTATCGGTTTTATAATCATGCGACATTAACACAATAGCGGTGTATTGGTCAATGTGTATATCCTTTAGTTGGTCGTACCCGAAAACTGCATCCACTGTATCCGAAAGCTTTGAATTTACTTTCGATGGATTTGAAACCATGGTTATGCGGCACCCAACTTCCCTTGCGATCCGGGCAAGCGGGTATATATCGTATTGATGCCCCATTAAAACCAAATGAATTTCGGGCAGCAGTATTTCTATGAATACAGATAGCCTTCTTCCGTCTGCCAATTCAATTTGCTGCGGCATTGATTTACTATCTTCAATCTGCCGGATTATCTTTTCCTGCAATTGTTTTTCAAGGTGAGTATCGCCAAAAACTTCAAGGCTTTGCGGCCTGTCATATTGAATTACATCCCCGGCTTTTACACTCGTCCACTCCCCTTCGAGACCGGTAATGGTGATAAGTATATGTGTTTGCCGGTTCGCAGACAGGCAGGATTTTAAGACTTCTATCGGATTATTTTTATTTTGAAATTGAAGAGGCGTGAACAAAACATCAATGATACCATTGCACCCTAATCCAACGCCTATTTGGTAAGCATCGTCTTCAGTTGTATCATAAGTAATTAATGATGGTTCTGATTTGGCAATAGCCAGGCGGGCGCGTTTCAGGGCATCGCCTTCCAGGCAGCCGCCGCTGATGCCGCCGACCCAAACACCATCATCCATCACCAGCATCCTTGCACCTGTGCGCCGATAAGAAGAGCCTTCCACGCGTACAACTGTGGCCAGCGCCGCTCGCGTAGTTGACTTATCTATTTTATCGTAGGCGCTTATAATGGCTTTTATTTCTTTCATTTTTATAAGCTTTCAGCTTGCACTTTTCATCCAACACGCAGAAAACATTTTCATTAATGCCGTTAATTTAAATAATGTTTTAAAGAAAGAGAAATCGAGAGTAGTGCAGAAATAACATTGTTACGAAGTATAGTAGTATAAATAAGCTCCTTTGGATTGTTTACATCCAAAAGTGCTTATTTGAAAAGTCTGCTAGCAGCGAGCATTTCAAATAAAAAAAGCCCCGCCAAAAGGCAGGGCTCACACACATTAACTGGTATAAAACTGAACATAAAACTCAATTTTACTAAAGGCATCCCACCTTTACTCTTTCACCATTATCTTTTCACCGCCCTAAGAGCATCCCATAGAATTGCCACAATTCAAACATTTGTAGCAAGTGCCCGAACGTATGGTAGTATGACCACATACGTTACACGATGGCGCGTCGCTTTGAACACCCATGCTAAGGTCAACACTCATCCCTTGCCTTTTACTGCCGGCACCGGTATCTGCTGCTTTAACAGGAGAAGGCTCGTAAACGTTACTGGTATCAGGATTAACATCCTCATCGCCCATTTGCGGGTTGCCAACAACGCCGTTTTGTTCGGTTATAACGTGCACAAGGTCGGTACGGTCAAGGTATTCATAACCGAGCATCCTAAAGATGTAATCGATAATAGAAGTAGCACTCTTAATGTTCGCATGCCCTCTTACCATACCGGCCGGTTCAAAACGAGTGAAAGTAAACTTTTCTACGTATTCTTCCAGTGGTACGCCGTATTGCAAGCCAACCGAAATGGCGATGGCAAAGCAGTTCATCAACGACCGGAAAGTAGCGCCTTCTTTGTGCATATCCACAAATATCTCGCCCAGTGTTCCATCCTCATACTCGCCTGTGCGTACAAAAACAGTTTGTCCATCAATACTGGCCTTTTGCGTATACCCGCGACGTTTGTAAGGCAAACTCTTCTTTTGCACTACCCGCGAAAGCTGGCGCATAAAGTTGGTATCCTTTGATTTTTCCATAATAGCCATAGCCGCTTCCAACACCTGTTCAGGAGTAAGATCGCTTAGCCTGAGGTTAGCGGCCTCTCCCAAAACTTCTTCAACAGTTTCCAGCTTATCTTCAGCTTCCTCTTTTTTATCAGATTTGGTTGATAATGGCTGTGAAAGTTTACAGCCATCGCGGTAAAGTGCGTTGGCCTTTAAGCCTAAGCTCCAGGATAGATCATAGCAATCTTTTATCTCTTCAACCTTAGCGTCATTGGGCAGGTTAATTGTTTTTGAGATAGCGCCGGAAAGGAAGGGCTGTGCAGCTGCCATCATTTTGATGTGGCCATGTGCGTGAATATACCGCTCACCTTTGGCGCCGCATTTGTTTGCGCAGTCAAATATCGGGTAATGCGCTACTTTTAAATACGGAGCGCCTTCAAGGGTCATAGTACCGCAGATGTATTCATTTGCCTCAGCAATTTGTTTCCTGGTGAAACCTAAAGAACGTAATACATTAAAATCAGGCGCATTATATTGTTCAGGTGTAATTCCTAAACGTTTCAGACATTCTTCTCCCAATGACCAGATATTGAATGCAAAGCTGATCTCAAAAGCTGAAACAAGGCCCTTATCTAATTTTTCGAGTTCGTCGCTTGTAAATCCTTTAGCTTTAAGTGTATCAACGTTAACATGCGGAGCGCCAATTAAACTTGCAGAACCCTTTGCATAATTAACTATAGCGGTTACCTCGTGCTCCTGGTAACCTAAATTCCTTAATGCTTCTGGTACAGCCTGGTTAATGATCTTAAAGTAGCCGCCGCCCGATAATTTTTTGAATTTAACCAGGGCAAAATCAGGCTCGATACCCGTAGTATCGCAGTCCATAACCAAACCGATAGTACCAGTTGGCGCTATAACAGTTGTTTGTGCGTTGCGATAACCAAATTGCTCCCCCATTTCAACTGCTTTGTCCCATGCATTGCATGCTGCCGAAAGCAGGTAGTCGGGGCAATACTTTTGATCGATACCCGGAGGGTGAATTTCCAGGCCTTCATAGTTCTCAGTAGAATTGTAAGCTGCGTACCGATGATTACGCATTACACGCAACATATGTTTTTTATTTTCATCAAACCGGCGGAAAGGCCCTAATTCACGGGCAAGTTCTGCCGAAGTTGCGTAGGCGGTACCGGTCATGATGGCTGTAATTGCACCACCGATAGCTCGGGCCTTGTCACTGTCGTACGGAATTCCGTTTACCATTAAGGCCGACCCTAAGTTGGCATAGCCTAATCCAAGCGTACGGTAGTCATATGAAAGTTGTGCAACTTCTTTTGAGGGAAATTGCGCCATTAATACGGATATTTCCAGCACTATGGTCCACACACGACAGGCGTGTTCAAAACCTTTTACATCAAAAGTACGGGTATGTTCGTCGAAGAAATGGGCAAGGTTGATCGATGCCAGGTTACATGCCGTATTATCCAGGAACATGTACTCAGAACATGGATTAGAAGCATTGATACGGCCACCTTCGGGGCAGGTATGCCACTCGTTAATGGTGCTGTCATACTGTACACCCGGATCGGCGCAAGCCCACGCTGCAAATGCAATATCGTCCCATAGTTTTTGTGATGATATGGTTTTTACTGTTTTGCCATTCATGCGGCCTTTCAATTCCCAATCTTTCCCTTCTTTTAAGGCATGGAAAAAACCATTGGGAATTCGCACAGAGTTGTTTGAGTTTTGGCCAGAAACAGTGCGGTAAGCTTCTCCTTCATAGTCCGACGAGTAACCGGCGGCTATTAAAGCAGCAACTTTTTTCTCCTCTTCAACTTTCCAGTTTACAAAACCTTCAATTTCGGGGTGGTCAAGATCAAGACAAACCATTTTAGCTGCCCTGCGGGTAGTGCCACCTGATTTGATAGCGCCTGCAGCGCGGTCACCTATTTTGAGGAACGACATTAAGCCGGATGAATAACCGCCGCCTGATAATTTTTCGCTTTCTCCGCGTATTTTAGAGAAATTGGTACCTACACCCGAACCGTATTTAAATATGCGTGCTTCGCGCACCCAAAGATCCATAATACCGCCTTCGTTTACCAGGTCGTCTTCAACCGATAAAATAAAGCAGGCATGGGGCTGCGGGCGCTCGTAGGCAGAAGTTGATTTGCTTAACACTTCGGTAACAGGGTCAACAAAATAATGTCCCTGAGGCTTGCCGGTGATGCCGTAAGAGGTATGTAGTCCGGTGTTGAACCATTGGGGTGAGTTTGGCGCAGCCAACTGGCCAACAATAGTATATACTATTTCGTCGTAAAATATTTCGGCATCTTTTTTTGAAGCGAAGTAGCCATATCTAAAACCCCAGTCTTTCCAGCAATTAGCCATACGGTGGGCAACCTGCTTAATGCTTTTCTCGGAACCTGTAGTACCGTCGGGCTGAGGGACCATTGCCTTCCTGAAATACTTTTGGGCAAGTATATCTGTCGCTACCTGCGACCATGAAGCGGGCACTTCAACATCGTTCATTTCAAATACTGCATCTCCCGAAGGGTTACGTATTACCGACGAACGTTTCTCGTATTTGAACAAATCATAAACGTCTTTTCCGTCTTTACTAAAGTATCTGTCTACTTTTAGTCCTTTTCCGCCCGGCGCGGCTGCTTTTTTTGAAATGTTCTTGCCCATATCTATATGTATTTTAAGTTATTATAGTGTTAAAAAATCCTTAGGGGTTTTTAATCAAATTTATAGTTCTGGGTAACCTAATTCAATTCTGAGTTTTCCACAACGTGTGGAGTCTAAGCTTATTGTTATTATTCTATCATTTTAAATTGCTGTTTTACAGCATGTTGGTCTTGTGGAAAACTAAAATTTATCAAATAAATTTAAAGTTTTCCATTAATTTTATTATGTTTTTAGTAGTTAAAAAAGACACAACCCGTGGGTTAACTCGTCTTTGTTTTAATTGTATCGATAATGCGGTTATCTATATATTTAAAACGAATAAAGCCCTATAATGGTATAAACACGGCGCTAATACCAGGTCGGCAAAAAGTGAATTTGGAAGATGCTTTTCGAAGTTTTTTACACTTTTGAACATTAAAGCTAAATAATAATTAAGCTATTGAAACGTTCTAAGCTCTTAGATTATGGCGCATCAAAACTTACAGCTATGAAAGTATTGAGAATTTATTGGGATTATTACTTTGTCGACCTTGATAAATTGTTTTTAAAGGTGTGTGTGGCAGAGGTGTATTAAAAGTTTGCAGTTTGTAGTTAGCAGTATGCAGCAGGTTTCAAAACTGATACTATACGCTTTCAATAGCAAGCGTCGACACCGCCAACTGCGTATTAAAACTGCCAACTACATACAAAAAGTTTGCAATTTGTAGTTAGCAGTATGAAGCAGGTTTTAAAACTGAAACTATACACTTTCAATACAAGCTTTGACACTGCCAACTGCCTACTGAAAACTGCCAACTACAAACAAACTACTCAACAACGCTTACCTTCAGCATATTGGTTTTGCCCTGTTTATAAATTGGCACCGCTGCTGTATTGATTATTACGTCGCCTAACTCTATTAGGTTTTCGGATTTAAGTATATTGTTCACGTCACTGATAGTTTGATCAGTGCTTTCCAATTTGTCGTAATAAAAAGCACGAACGCCCCAAACCAGGCTTAAAGCATTTAAAAGATTTTTATTCGAAGTAAATATATACGTACTTGCTTTGGGCCGGTGACTTGATATTTCGAATGCGGTATAACCCGATGTGGTCATAGAAACTATGCCAACTGCATTAGTGTGCTCCGCAAGGTAAACCGCAGAACCGCACAAGGCGTCGCTAAGGTAGTTGGCCGGCGCAGGTGGGGTACTTGGTTCAATAGTGGTATTATAAGTGTATCCCAATTCTTCAACGTTCCTTACAATTTTCGCCATTGTTTCAATAACGATCACCGGAAACTCACCAACAGAAGTTTCGCCGCTCAGCATTACAGCATCGGCGCCGTCCAACACTGAATTGGCTACGTCGTTCACTTCGGCCCTTGTAGGCCGGGGTGTGGTGATCATAGATTCCAGCATCTGGGTTGCCACAATTACCGGTTTTGATGCAGCCCGGCATTTCCTGGCAATCATTTTTTGTAATAAAGGCACTTCTTCCAACGGCATTTCAACCCCCAGGTCTCCCCGGGCAACCATCACACCATCAGTAACCGCAATAATAGCATCAATATTATCAATAGCCTCAGGCTTTTCAATTTTAGCGATCACCCTGGCCGACTTACCGCTTTGAGCAATAATGCGTTTCAGCTCAACAATATCTATTGCGGTACGAACAAATGAAAGGCCTATCCACTCTACATCATTTTGTAAAGCAAAGTCCAGATTCACCAGGTCTTCTTCGGTTAAACTTGGTATCGAAACCTTGGTGTTGGGCAGGTTCACTCCCTTACGTGATGTTAATATACCCCCATGCACTATCTCACAAAGTACGGTATCTTTTTTATTGGTCTCAATCACCCGCATCTGTATCTTCCCGTCATCCAATAATATAATCTCATCCGCCCTTACATCCTGCGGAAAAGTTTCATAAGTAATATATATCTGGTTATCATCACCAATACACTCACGCGTGGTAATATTGATACGGGTACCGTTAATAAGGTGGATACCGCCATCTTTTACCAGGCCAATTCGAATTTTCGGCCCTTGCAAATCGGCGAGGATCCCCACATTTACTTTATATTGTTCGTTAATTTCGCGAATGGTATTGATCGTTTTTTGGTGATCTTCTGCTTTTCCGTGCGAAAAATTGAGGCGGCAGACGTTTACACCAGCCTTTATCATGGCTAATAAAATGTCTTTATTAGTTGATGCCGGTCCCATCGTGGCAACAATTTTTGTACGGTTGTAAGATAATTTCATATTAATCAGGTTAAAACAGGCTCTTGGTATGTAAAAAAATATTGTAATTGATACATTTCTAAAATTTGGCGCTAAAATAGGAGATTTTCGCGTGATTTAATTTTTTTTGGGTTAATCTTTACTGCGGCAACAATTTCGGGTATGCGGTTAAGGGCAGTTATTAGCTTATCCAGGTCGTCGTCATCAATATAATTTTTTATCATTAAAAAATAATCAGCCTTCCTCATTTCCGGTATCAGGTAACCATCTGAACCTTTATTAGCTATAAAATAGAAATCTGTTTCGCTGGCTTCCCAGTGATATTGGTATAAAGAGAAGAATACAGTGGCCGATCCCTGTAGAATATCGACTTCAAGATCGGCTTTTTTTGAAAAATCGAAGTTTAAATACTTATTAATCAGGTAACAAATACGGTAATCTTTTAATGATGTTGTGACCGCAATCAAAACAAAATCAAGATCGATCTCAAACTTTAGAGTTTTCCTGTTCAAAATCACTACTTTTACACCGTCAAAAATACAAATTGAAAACCTTGCAGTAAAATATTGTTAGTTGTTATTACAAAAGTTTTTAGATTTGATATTTGATTTAATTTATTTTTCTTTGCACTGAATTTTTA
>JANYAB010000687.1 GCA_025355225.1 Bacteroidota bacterium | reverse complement strand
ACATGTTGATTACCAGGCTGGAAAATAACGCAAACGAAATGCATACCAATTACAGGGTACTCAGGCGTAACAAATCGATCATTTTAGCATCCAATTGAAAGCGTTCAATAAAATAAAATATTTGCACCTGAATCAATTAATATCTAAATTGTATTAAACAAAAAAACAAACTATGAAAATTAAATTTTTGAGTGTTGCTCTCGGCGTAGCCTTATCAGCAACCATGATGAGTGCAAGCGCACAAAAAACCTACACAGAAGGCACTGTTACCTACAGCACAAGTATGCGTGGGCAACAAGTTGAAATTAAAGAATATTTCACACCTGATTCCATCGCTGCAACATTTTCTGCGGGCCCGGCTACTATTAAACTATTATCAGATGCAAATCATAAATCCTTTGTGGTAATGGTGGATGTGCCCGTTGCCTCGATAAAAAAGGCTGCTGTTTACACACCTGATGAAGTTGACCAGGCAATGAATGCCTTCCCGACCTTCACTTTTGCACCAGGTACCGAAACCAAACAAATTTCAGGTTTCAATTGCAAAAAAGTAGTAGCAACAGATAATAAGGACAAAAAAACTTATGATATATGGGTAACAAACGATATAACTGTGCCGCCAACGGCTGTGCCGATATATTATAAAGCCATAGGCGGGTTCCCTGTGCAGTACACTGCATTTCAGCAGGGACAAAGCACCGAGGTCACTGTGTCAAGTGTAACCGGCGACAAGGCACCTAAGGGCACTTTCGCTATCGCGCCTGATTTCGATAAGATCAGTAAAGATGATCTGACAGCAATGTCTGGCGGCGGAGGCCAATAATATTATAGATTTAATAGTCAAAAAAAGGCTTCTCAACTTGGTTAGGAAGCCTTTTTTGATTTACGATAAGGCATTCAATCTAATTTAAATTGATAACCTCAGTACTTAACTGTCCCACCCATTGCTCAAACAAGCGACTTTCCATTTTCACAGCATTGTTTGCGTGAAACTGCCAGTCGGGCGAAAAACTTTTTAATTGGTTGATCATTTCTTCCAGATGCCCCTCCTCTTCCAAAATGATCGACTTTACATTTATCTTGCTCGATACTTTATCTAGCTCCTCCTGGTAAATTGGATATAACTCGTCAGCACGTACTTCAATCGCATAGGTTACTAATAAATAGGCAGCAAAACGCAGTTCTTTGCCCTTCAATCCAAGCTGTCTTTTTAAATATCGGCAAACATCTACATCAAGCTGGTTAAGATAATATTTACTGCTTTTGGGGGCTATTAAATAGTCGCTTGCGTAGGTGGGGCAATTACCCAAATCTATTTTCTCTATTTGTTTTTTTAAGTAAAAGGCGTGCCTATGTTCTTCTGCTGCATGTTTAAGGATGATGTAAGTAACTGTTTCCGGATCTTCGCTGGCCGATATCTTGCGCGCCCCAGTATTTTCCATTAGGGACAAGGTATTTAGCCAGCGCGCATGCAAGTTGTTATCGGTAATTATAGCTGATAGTATTTTATTGAATTCCATTTTTTACAGTTCTTCAAGTGCACTTTCAATTTTGCTGTAAATGTAATCCAGCTGCTCGTCGGTAATGCAATATGGTGGTAAAATGTATAATATATTGCCTAAGGGGCGAAGAATTATACCTGCATCCAGAAAATACTGGTACAATTTATCCCTAAGGGAGTTAAAGTAAGAGGTATCTGAACCTGTCTCCCACTCCATGGCCAGTATGGTCCCTGTTTGTCTTGTTGATCTGATACGGGGATGACTTTTAATTTTCAGGGCGAACTCCTGGTGCTTTTTTCCTATTCGCGCGATATTTTCGGTAGTAGACGGCTCTAAAAACAAGTCCAAACTGGCGAGGCCTGCGGAACATGCTACCGGGTTAGCTGTGTAAGAATGCCCGTGGAAAAGGGTTTTTAACCTGTCATCCGATAAAAAAGCATCATAGATTTGCTGGGAGCAGGTAGTTAGTCCCAATGCCATTGTGCCGCCGGTTAAGCCTTTCGAGAAACACATGATATCCGGTTGCGTTAATAAATGGTCACATGCAAATGGCCTGCCTGTGCGGCCAAATCCCGTAAAAACCTCATCTGCTATTAACAGGACACCCTCGTTATGGCAATGAGCCATTAATTGGTCGAGGTATTCAGCTTCATACATCAGCATTCCTGACGCGCCCTGTACTAAAGGTTCAAAAATAAAACAAGCTATGTCAGATTTGAGATTTGAGATTTGAGATTTGAGATTTTCAATGTTAGTTTTATCTGGCAAATCGATAAACTCAACTTCAAACAACATGCTATCGAATGCAGCGGTAAAGGCACTCCGGCCGCTAACTGCCATAGCTCCAAAAGTATCACCATGATAGGCATTTTTGAACGC
>JANYAB010000681.1 GCA_025355225.1 Bacteroidota bacterium | reverse complement strand
TGCCTGATTTCGCCCGAAGCTTATCTGCTGACGGAAGAAATAATCATGGAAATCTTTTAATCCTAAGAATCTTAGTTCAGACAATCTCGCCCGAAGCTTACCTGCTGACGAAAGAAACAATCATGGAAATCTTTTAATCCTAAAAATCTTAGTTCAGACAACTTCTCCAAAAGCTCATCTGATGACCCTTAAAATTAATCATGGAATAAAAGACTTCTTATGATTTCTTGTTGCCAGCTCTTGTTTTCTTCACTTCCGCAATTGTCACGCTACTTGCTTTATTACCGAAACTCTTGCGAACATAGGTCAATACATCAGCAATTTGCCGGTCCTTTAAATCACTGTGGGGGGTCATCACGTTTTGATAGGTTTGGCCGTTTATCTCGACGTCTTCCTTAAATCCATTTAAAACGATCTGTATCAGCTTTATTTTACTTCCTAAAACGTAAGTTGTATTAGTTAATGGTGGGTTCATATTTTGCACACCACCGCCATCAGCCATATGGCAGGCCAGGCAAATATTGGTATATACCATTTTGCCCCGGGCAAAAGATGCTGCAGTACTTTGATGATGAACTACTTTTTTAACGGGCTTAACTTGTGCATGTAAAAAATTGAAAACTAATAAAGTGACAGGAAGCAGTAGCGTTATTTTTTTAATCTTCATTATTACTTTTTATAATTGATCTTATAAATTGTTCCTCTGTTATCATCGGTTACATAAAGCGAACCATCGGATCCCTGGGCAAGGCCGCAGGGGCGATGAATAGCCCGTCCCGAAGCTTTTTGTTCTGCTGTTCCGGCAAAACCATCTGCAAAAACTTCCCAATTGCCATCGGGTTTTCCATTTTTAAAAGGTTGAAATACCACACAATAACCGGCCTGTGGTTCGGGCGCCCTGTTCCATGAACCATGAAAAGCAATGAAAGCGCCATTCTTATATTTTTCGGGGAATTGATTGCCTGTATAAAATAACAGCCCATCGGGTGCATAATGACCTGGGTACGCTGCTACCGGATCGATGTATTTACTATCCGCAGGTTTTTTACCATCGCCGCCATACTCCGGGCCGAGCAAATTTTTGTGCTGCATCCAATCGTAGTAAACATATGGCCAACCGGCGTTATCTCCTTTTTTTATGGCGAACATACACTCCGCGGGTAATTCTGCAGACTGATGTACCGAATATAAGTTAGGATAAAGATCATGTAACGCATCTCGGCCATGCTGCATTACAAAAAGCTGGTTATCCTGTTGGTTCCAGTCCATGCCAACCACGTTTCTTAAACCGGTACCATAACGCACCCCATCCGCATAATGCTGATCTGGTTTATCCGCTTTAAATTGCCAAACACCGGCAGCCGAATCCAATACAGGGCAGCCTGTTTTTTTGGGATCGAAATCACTGCATATATTTGAAAAAGCACCTATATTGACGTAGATATTACCGTCATCATCCAACGTGATGGCTTTCGGCTGATGCATTCGCCGACTGATCAAACCGGTAACAATTCTTTCCGGCTGATCGGGGTTTATCACTTCGTTTTTATCGTTCAATTTATACCTGAAAACATCTCTGCTTGAGGAAGCATATAAATACCCATTTTTTATGTAAATGCCTGTCCCCCCATAATTAGCGAAACTTGTTTTCAGGGTTGTTTTATCCCCATCTTCATGTAAAACAAGGATTGCCTTACCATTTTTTGGTCTTTCCAAATGAACAAAAATATCGCCCTCCTTAGTCACTGCCAGGTGCCTGGCGCTTCCTAAATTATCAGCAACCGCAACTGCAGTAAAACCCGATGGCAGTGTTAATCCGGCATTGTCAGCGTCGGAATTATTTTTAGTATCGGCACTTTTATAGCCATTAAATAATACAAACCCCAATACCGCGAATACGGGCAGTAATACGGTCATCATTTTCTTCATATTCATTTTCATAAGCTGTTTGTATTTAAAACCAAAGTTAGTTGAAGTAAATCAGGGAACTGTTTTTGTAGTAAAATAGTTACAACACCATTTTATTGTGAATGGATAATCATTGATACTTTTGAATGAAAGTATCATCATATTTCAAAATTTATAAAATGTTTAAATTACCGGTCAATATTATTTGTTTCTAATCTATTATATAGTATGATTAAACGGGTAACTTTGGTAAGCTAATTCCCCTCAAATTAAATGCCCCGGGGGTCATAACCTAAAAATTATAAACTGAAATGAATAATAAAGAATCAGAGCCCATCATAGACCGTATGTTTACCGAAATTGAAAAGCTTATGCCCTCGTATATGGAAAATCCGGTAGACAAGGGGATTGCAAACGGAAACTGTGCAGTTTGCATAATTGACGAAAGCGGAATTATACATGGAAAAATGTTTGGCGCCGACAAAGCCAGGCAAAGGCAATCGTATAAAGTAGCCTGGACAAAAGCGAGCCAGGTATGGCTTACTGGTTATAAAACGGGGGAATATGAAAGAATGGTTTTTAACAAGCAGGTGGATGAAAATGCAAACGGTATTGAGGCACCCGATCTGATTGGATGGGAAGGTGGTCAGCCGCTTACTTTGGCCGACGGGTCGGTGCTCTCTGTTGGGTTCAGTGGTTTCAGGGGAACCATAGATCTCGAAATAATGGTTAAAGCGCTTGAAAAAGCTCAATCGGAATGATAATTTTATAAAGGCAAATCATTAATAAATAATTTAAAATCTTCTATTATGAACTATTTGGCGAATACAGAACGGTATAAAAACATGGAATACCGCCGCTGTGGTAATAGTGGTTTAAAGCTACCGGCAGTATCCCTGGGCTTATGGCACAATTTCGGAGATATTGATGTACTTGCAAATGCCCGCAATATTTTAAGACTGGCTTTTGATAGCGGCATCACCCATTTTGACCTGGCCAACAATTACGGGCCGCCTGCAGGTTCGGCTGAAGAAAATTTCGGCAAAATCTTTAAGGACGATTTTAAACCTTACCGCGATGAGTTGATCATTTCGACCAAAGCAGGCTGGGGAATGTGGGAAGGGCCTTATGGCGATTGGGGCTCGAAAAAGTATTTGGTAGCCAGCCTTGATCAGAGTTTAAAAAGAATGGGGTTGGATTATGTGGATATATTTTATCACCACCGCCCCGATCCCGAAACACCGTTGGAAGAAACTATGACGGCCCTTGATCTGATAGTGCGCCAGGGAAAAGCACTTTATGTTGGCATATCCAGCTATTTACCAGCGGAAGCCGAAAAGGCGTTTAAGATTTTAAAAGAATTGGGTACCCCCTGTTTAATACATCAGCCCAAATATTCTATGTTCGATCGCTGGGTAGAATATGGCCTGTTGGATATTTTGGAACAGGATGGCGTTGGCTGTATTCCTTTTTCGCCGCTTGCACAAGGACTTTTAACCAATAAATATTTAAACGGTATCCCCGAAGGTTCAAGGGCAGCAACTCACCGCGGCAACGGCGCTATTGACGAGAACGAGGTGACGGAAGATAAAATTGCCAGGATAAGAAAATTGAATGACCTGGCCATAAACCGCGGGCAAGACCTGGCACAAATGGCGCTCGCCTGGATTTTGAGAGATAAACGCATTACATCTGTACTAATTGGCGCCAGTCGGCCCCAACAGGTAACAGATTCTTTAGGATGTTTGAATAACCTGGCATTTAGCGCTGATGAACTTAACCGTATAAATGAAATTCTGAAATAAATATTGTCAGCTTAAAATTTATAAAATCATTAAATCATGATAAAGAAAACAATTGTTTTTAAAATATCTTTCCTTTTAGCATTTGCAGGTATTGTATCAGCTACCTATGCCCAGGATGGCGTAAGAGCCAATCATGTCGCACTTTATGTAAAAGACCTGGCTAAAAGTGCCGCCTTTTATAAAAATGTAATGGAACTTAAAGAAATACCAGAACCATTCCACGACGGTAAACATGTGTGGCTCAGAACGGGAGAACACACAAATTTGCACCTGATACAAGGCGCTGCCGAAACAACCCAGCATGATATCAACTCGCATTTTGCCTACTCGGTAAAAAACCTTGCAGAATTTACAAAGCATTTGGATGAATTACATGTAAAGTACGGGAACTGGAAGGGTGAGGACAAATTAATTGTACTAAGACCCGACGGTGTAAAACAGGTTTATTTACAGGACCCGGATAATGTGTGGATAGAGGTTAATGACGATAAGTTTTAAAATATCGGGTTGGGTTTAAAAGTGCGATTGCCGCATTATTATCTAATATCAAAATATCAGTGAGCCGAATAACGCTTTTATTCGGCTCATTATACCAAGAGTAACCCCCAATCAATACTTTTCTTACAACCAGATCAACGAGTGCCGGATGGGGAAATTCCTGATCACCTCTTCTACCTGAGGGCTATGATCCAGTTTTTTCCAGGTCGAAAACCAGGCGTTTTCGTGGTAAGCATTAGCGCCGAATAGCAGAAATGGTTGCGCAGCGGGCCAGTTGTTATAATACATCACATCCGGCTTTAAAGTCCATTTGCTTTTATCGGCGATAAATGGATACAGGTAACTGATCCCTTTTTTGATCGATTTACCGTCCGGTGTTTCAAAGTCCCACAAATTATCCTGCGGGGTAGACAGTATCTGGCAGAGCATGGTCATAGCATCTAAATTAAAAATAGAATAGCCGTAAGGCTTGGTCCGGGCAAGTTCCAATGGAAAACTGCCGTCTACAGCCATTTGATCGGGCAGCAGAACGGTTTTGTACCGAACCCTTAAGGAATCGAGCACCGCCTGGTTATTACAAAGTTTGGCGAATGAAGCCACCTGCATGGCCCAGCAAGTTGAATGGTTGTTTTTTGTCAGTTTCTCCTGGATACCCGGTTTGCTGGTCATTAGCCAATTGATGTACGCTGCAAACCAGTTTTTTAATCCTGTAATAGTTTGGCTGTCTATGGCTTTGGCATTTTCCATGACAATAATTCCCTGTGCAACTTCCATTAAGTGAATAGAATCGATAATGCCATAATTACGACCGGTAAATTTCCCGTTTACAGCCTGTGCAAAAAGCAGGTTCGGGTTCATCAGGGTTTCAGGATCGATAAACCAGGCTTTGAGATGAATTACTGCCTGCCTAACATATTTTTCATCACCGGTTATCTTATAAGCTGAAGCTAAAGCGCCGATTATCTTACTAAAGCGGATCATCGCTTTTCTGTGGGCAACAAAGTTATCGGGATTGGTCATCCCATCCCGGTCGATATAAGGGCCGTCCGGCTTTTTAGGGTCAGGCCAGAAGTAGTCGGCCTCCGAAAAGAAATCATGCTTTCCGCCCGCGCTTCTCGTACAAAACGATGCGGTTACGGTGATTGGTTCCTGCTTCATTGCCCATGCGGCTTCAGCTAGAATTTGCTTTTTCAGGACAACTTCAGCTGCTTTTTCTATTTCGGATCGTTCGGCTATAGTGTCTCTAACTGAAAAAGCCGATTCACCCAGCCATAGAACTGCAATTAAGATTATGGAAAATACTTTTTTCATTGTCGATTTATAACAATAGCAATAGCCCGGATAACGCGCTTATTTTTTGTGATGCTTTATAAATTCCAGCAAAACCAGGGCATGGTTTTGCGCTTCATCTCGGGATGCGTACAATAGCGTTACCATCTTATTTTCGTTTATAATAGTCAGCAGGTCGTTGACTGAATTATTTTGCGCCAATTCCAGCGTGTATTTCGCTTCAAATTCCTGCCATTTTGTTGGATCGTGATGAATCCATTGCCGTAAGGCAGTTGATGGTGCTACTTCTTTCAGCCATTCTTCAATTTGAGCCGATTCTTTTTTTATACCCCTGGGCCACAAGCGGTCAATCAGAACACGTACGCCATCTGTTTTTTCAGCGGGTTCATATATCCGTTTTATTTGTATTGTTCCCATATTTAATAATATTATTTATTTCCTGCATCAATATATACAATTAACTAACTTAGCTATTCAAAACCAAATTATAGCCAATAATATGCCAATGATAATATGGAATAAACGCCTATTTGGGATCCTCATCTTTTTGATAAATGGAATTGCCGCAAGCTACGGCCAGGCCGCAAAACCCCTGATAAAATTAGAACCAATTGACCCGCAATTTAACACCATAGTCAGCAAAACAGCAAAGGCTAAAATATTAGCTGAAGGATTTTTGTGGAGCGAGGGGCCGCTGTGGATAGAAAGCCACAAAATGTTCCTTTTCTCTGATGTTAAAAAGAACGTCATTTATAAATGGACCAAAGAAAAAGGCAAGGAGGTCTATCTTAGTCCTTCTGGCTATACCGGCACCATACCGCGGGGTGGCGAACTGGGCTCAAATGGTTTGGGTTTAAATATAAAAGAACAATTGGTGATATGCCAGGACGGCGACCGGGTAGTATCCGTAATGGACGCCTCTTTGGATCAGCCTAAAGCAAAATTTATCAAAATAGCAGTTAACTATAAAGGCAAAAAGTTTGACAGCCCTAAC
>JANYAB010000680.1 GCA_025355225.1 Bacteroidota bacterium | reverse complement strand
TTTTAATTGCTCGGCCAATTTTTCAAGCCGTTCCATTCTCCGGCCGGTCAGTATAAGGTCATACCGCTCACGGGCAAATACATGTGCGCAGGCTTCACCAATCCCAGAGGTGGCGCCTGTAATTAATGCAATCTTGGACATAGGTAAGTAAATCGTGCACGAAATTATGGAATTTCCATCGTAATAATTCTTTTTTTAGTCCGAAAGTCGGAAACTCGGAAGATTAAGAAAACTTACGAAGTTTATGAAACTTCGTAAGTTTAAAGCCGGGTTATCTTCGGAAACTCCCATCTTTCGGACTAAAAATACACAAATCCGAAATCGAAAATCCGAAATTCGAAATCAAAAACCTATCTTTGCCCATGCAAGAAAAAATCCTCATTCTTGACTTCGGCTCACAATTTACTCAATTGATAGCGCGCCGTGTCAGGGAGCTCAATATCTACTGTGAGATACACCCCTTCAACCACTTTCCCGAGATCGACAGCACCGTAAAAGGCATTATCCTTTCAGGTAGTCCGTACTCTGTTCGGCAGGAGGATGCGCCACGTTTTGATTTCGATAAATTCCATGGAAACCTACCCATTTTAGGAGTTTGTTACGGAGCGCAGTACATCGCGCATTTTCATGGCGGCGAGGTGTTACCATCAAGCACACGCGAGTATGGCCGGGCCAACCTGCAATATATAAACGACAAAAACCCGCTGTTTAAGCTTATACCTGTCGGTTCGCAGGTGTGGATGTCGCATGCAGACACGATAAACCGGATAGCAGATAATTTCGAGATCATTGCCAGCACTGATACGGTTAAAGTGGCAGCCTTCCAGGTTACCGGGACCCAAACTTATTGTATACAGTTCCACCCGGAAGTAACCCATAGCACCGACGGCAAGCAATTGCTGCAAAACTTTTTAGTGGATATCTGTGGCTGCTCACAAGACTGGACACCCGATTCATTTATTGAAACGACAATTGCTGCGCTGAAGGAAAAAATAGGCAATGACAAAGTGGTGCTTGGCCTTTCGGGCGGTGTAGATTCATCGGTGGCCGCCGTTCTGCTTCACCATGCCATTGGCAAAAACCTGCATTGCATATTTGTAGATAACGGCCTGCTGCGCAAGGACGAGTACGAATCTGTTTTGGACTCTTACAAGCATATGGGCCTCAACATTAAAGGCGTTGATGCTAAACAACGTTTTTACGATGCTTTAGCCGGTCACGTCGACCCGGAGAAAAAGCGGAAGGCCATTGGCCGCGTTTTTATTGAGGTATTTGACGATGCCGCGCACGAAGTAAAAGATGTAAGCTGGCTTGGACAGGGAACCATTTATCCCGATGTGATCGAGTCGGTTTCTGTAAAGGGTCCATCGGCAACCATCAAATCGCACCATAATGTTGGCGGCCTCCCCGATTTTATGAAACTTAAAGTGGTGGAGCCATTAAATACCCTTTTTAAGGATGAAGTACGCAGGGTAGGCAAGGCGCTGGGCATCGACCAAAACATTTTAGGCAGGCACCCTTTCCCCGGTCCGGGCCTGGCCATCAGGATATTGGGCGAGGTTACCCCGGAAAAAGTTCAGATATTACAGGAAGCCGATGCGATTTATATCAACAATTTGCGGTCGGGCGGCGTTTATGATAAAGTTTGGCAGGCCGGCGCTATCTATCTGCCGGTACAATCGGTAGGTGTAATGGGTGATGAGCGGACTTACGAGAACGTGATCTGCCTGCGCGCAGTGGAATCACTCGACGGCATGACTGCCGACTGGTGCCACTTGCCTTATGATCTGCTGGCCAAGATTTCCAACGAGATCATTAACAACGTTAAAGGAATTAACCGGGTAGTATATGACATCAGTTCGAAACCACCGGCCACTATTGAGTGGGAATAAGTGGTTGTTTTTTGTTGGTTTGGCGTTTATGGCAATTGCCTGTTCGCCAAAAATACGGCCTGTTTCTGCACCCGTAAAAACAGAACCTGCAGCTAAAAACGAGCCTGAGAAAGCTCCCGCAAAGACTGTATCTGCACAGGCAGCAAGCATTGCTATGCTGCTGCCTTTTAGCCTGGATAACCTCAATGGAGGCACCCAATACACGTCAGGTGCTTTAAGCAGGGCCAACTTATCGCTTGATTATTACCAGGGGTTTAAGCTTGCGCTGGATTCTTTAACGGGGAAAGGGTACAGTTATAAACTCCAGGTGTACGACACCAAAGATCAGCCCTCACGCGCACATGATCTGGGCTATGTTCCAGCTATCCGCACCAGTGACCTGGTTGTAGGCCCGATATTTCCTGACGACATCCATGCTTTTAGTGAAGTATTAACAGGCAGTGGAAAAACCATTCCTATTGTTTCTCCCCTATCTCCCGCCTCACC
>JANYAB010000678.1 GCA_025355225.1 Bacteroidota bacterium | reverse complement strand
CCGCAAGATGGACGTCTAAAATTACTTTCTCGCCCCTGATAAGGAAGATTTTTGTTAGTATTCTTTCTTCGGGAATGATAATTTCCTTATTCATATAATAGGTTTTTCGTTTTGAATTATTGTTTGATTTTTTCTTTGCTTCGGTTTAATGATTCTTTTTGTAATTATTTTAGGTGAAGCAAACTTCTTTTTCAGTACTGCCATATCTGCACCAACCTTAATATCCAGTATTTTGGCATAATGCTGTGTCGTCTTAATATTGGTATGGCCTAACATTTTTGATACGCTTTCAATAGGAACACCATTTAAGAGCGTTACAGTGGTCGCAAATGTGTGCCGGGCAATATGGAAGGTTATGGGTTTGTTAATGCCGCATACGTCTGCTATTTCCTTTAAATAGGAATTCATTTTCTGATTGCTCAACACCGGTAATACCCTGCCGCTGTTTTCGCAATTCGGATGATCGACATAACGCTGCATCAGCGTAGAGGCGGCAGGCAGTAAAGGAATGCGGGAAGGAGTATCAGTTTTTTGCCTTTTTATAGAAATCCATTGTTCACCATCTATACCGGTTACCAAATCCGATCTGCGCAGTTTTTTCACATCCGCATAGGCCAGCCCGGTAAAACAACAAAACAGGAAAATGTCCCTAACCTGTGTTAAGCGGTCAGTTACCATATCTTTATTGATCACTTCCTGCAATTCACCTGTCGTCAGGTAAACCCGGTCGACTGTCTTAATTTTATTCTTATAGTTCAGGAAAGGGTCATAAATAAGCCATCTGTTGGAAATACAAATACGAATTATCTTGCCAAAATTCTTGATATACTTAACGGCAGAGTTATTTGCACACTTACGTTCGGAACGCAGGTAAAACTCGTATTCCATAAGAAAGGCATGATCTACCTTTTTAATGTCAATGTCGGTAAGGTTGTATTTCCATTTAAGGAAATCAATAGTGTGTTTTAAGGAGGTTTGATAACGGCACAAAGTACCTTTGGCATATTCTTTTCCAATAAGTGCTTCGACCTTTTTGTTGTGATCCTTAAATATTTCAATTAAAGAACGTGGCTTTTCAGTCTTGCCCAGGAACTTGTTTCGTATCGTTTCAGCAGTAATTAATTCATCCGCTTCGGTCAGTAGCCGGTGTGCTTGATAAACTTTAGTTTGTAAATCGTCCAGAAACGCATTAAAAGCCCTGGTGTCCTCCTTTGTACCGTTAGCGCGGCCTGCTCCTGCGTTCCAGCGGGAAGGTTCGCATTCGCGTCCTGTCGTGGTTTCTGACCGTTTTCCGCTTACAGTGATGCGAATGTAAATCGGCGCTGAACCTGATTGGTAGTTTTTTTGCTTCTTCATGTAGAAGAGTAAGCTGAAATTAGTTTTCATAATGTTTTTACATTAAAAAGTGAAACAAATTTAGCTTTGCAGATACTTACATACAAGATGTTCAAAAATTGAACATCTTGTATGTCAAATAGTTATGTCATATTCGGTGAGTTGTACTATCCCTTAAATCTACTCACCTAATCACGCCCTTTTTTGTCGGGAAATGGTGCATTAATAGGGGGTTCGATTAAAAAACAAAAGCCTGCAATCATTTGATTTGCAGGCTTTTGTTTGGTTTTGATACCGAAATTTGCGGAGAGTTAGGGATTCGAACCCCAGGAACCTTTAACAGTTCAACAGTTTTCAAGACTGCCGCAATCGACCACTCTGCCAACTCTCCGGCGCAAAAGTACAAAACCATGCCGAAATGCCAAATTTGATGTTAAGTTTTTTTAAACAAATCGTCGTTCGTATATAAGTAATTTATTTACAGTTAGTTACTCTTCTTGTTTTCGAGTTTGGTTGTACGAAAAGAGTTTAAACGCGGCTTAACTATTTTAATACTGCGCTTGGAAAGCTCGATACTGGCATTTAATTCGAAGCCAATTAGTATTATTAGTGAATTTAAATAGAGCCATATCATTACCACAATAAGGGTTCCTATTGATCCGTATATCTTATTGTACGAAGAAAAGTTATTGATATAAAATGTAAATCCGAGCGAAGTGAGTACAGCAAGGCCCGTAGCCAAAATAGAGCCTGGACTTAAAAACCTCCATTTCTTTTGTTGGTGTGCCGGTCCGTACTTGTATAACAAGGACACTGTTACAAAGAAGATAACAATTACAATTATCCATCTTAACAAGGCGATAACCAGGATCCATCCATGGGCTTTACTATCAAACTGGTGTTGAAGGAAAATAAGTATTTTATGCCCGACAATCATGATGATGACAGCAAATAAAAGCGATATACTGATGACAACCGTCAGCACCAGCGCTATCCAGCGCCTTCGCAGGTAACTTCTTGTCTCATCAATTAACGATGATTTATTAAAGGCCTGCATTAATCGGCTGACGCCGTTGGTAGCGAAAAACAAAGTAGTTAAGAAACCAAAGGAGAACAATTTACCATTTTGGTTTTTAATGATATCAGTGATGGTCGATTCGAGAGCTTTGAAAGCGTTATTTGGCATAATCTGTGCCAAAATGATTAATAATTGGTCCTGGAAATGCCTGATGGGTATATAGGGTATCAGGGTAAACAGAAATATTGTCGCCGGGAACAAGGCAAGCATAAAGTTGTAAGCCAATGATGAAGCTTTATTGGCAAGTGTGCCCTTTTTTATTTCTTCGAAAAAGAAAGCGGCTACTGTATATAAAGGTAAAGGTCTAAACCCTGGTAGAATAATGAATTTGGTCCAGTCGATAATATACTGGTAAAACTTGAATTTCAATAAAAAACGGTGCAGCCACTCCATGCTACTCAAATCTACTGAAAATAGGGTTTCATTTTATCAATAAATTCCTGTGGCGGCATACATGGCCGGTTGGTTTTCATGTTGATAAAGACTAACAAGGTTTCGCCAACGTTGATCAGCTCATCATTGGGGTTATAAAGCTCATACCTGAAATGAATTTTTACGCCCGGCATTTTTGCTATTATCACCTTCACGCTTATTTCCTCATCATACAATGCCGGTTTTAAGTATTTGCTGCTCATTTCCAACACAGGCATCATAATACCCGATTCTTCCATGCCGCTATAAGTCATACCTGTGCTTCGCAGCATCTCCACCCGGCCAACCTCGTAAAACTCCGCATAGTTTCCATAATACATATAACCCATCTGATCTGTCTCGCCGTACCTAACCCGTATTTTGGTTGTGTGTTCAAACATTATTTTTTGATGTTCCTTTCGTTAAGCGCCTTTTGAAATTTGTGTGCATTTACCAAATGATCAGCCATATTGGTAGCAAAGGCATGATACCCGGAAAAATCATCCTTTGCACACATATAGATATATTCGCTTTTTCTATAATCAAGCACCGAGTTTAAGGCATTTACTGAAGGCATCATAATGGGACCGGGGGGTAAACCGGTATGCAGGTAAGTATTATACGGAGAATTTAAAGAAAGGTATTTATTTAACACCCTTCTAATAGTAAAATCCTTCTCAGCAAAAATAACGGTAGGATCAGCCTCCAGTTTCATGCCTTTTTTAAGCCGGTTTAAATATAAGCCGGCTACTGTTGGCATTTCGTCATCATGTAATGCTTCAGCGTCAACTATGGAAGCTAATATCGAAACCTGGATAGGAGAGAGGTTGATTGCATCCGCTTTTTGCTTGCGATCGGGTGTCCAAAATTTTTCATAATTGGCATACATTCGCTTAAAAAGCTTTTCAGGCGAAGTATTCCAGTAAAGTTGATAAGTATTAGGAATAAACATGGAATAAACGTCCTCAGTCGTAAACCCGTACTTTTCGACAAACTTTGATGAGTCGAGTAAACTAATAATAGCTGCCGAATCGGGTTCTATTTTTTTGGCTATAAAACCTGCAAAATCCTCTTTTAGCCGTAAGTTGTGAAAGGCCACGGTCACAGGCTCCTGTGTACCTGATGCCAGCATGTTGATCAAACGGCGATTGTTCATACCACTTTTCAAGCGATACTTACCTGGTTTTACCCTATGCACGTAATTCATGTTCTGGGCGGCCCAATCAAATGTGGTGCTGTCCTTCACCATTTGCTCTTCCCTGATTGTTTTATAAACATCGATGTAGGTTTCACCGGTACGTATGTATAAATACGCTTGTTTATCGGTAACATTCGGTCCAAAATACCTGAGGTAATAGAAAAAGCCGGTGAGGCCCAAGGAGATAATAATAATGACCACCAGGGCGATGATAAACTTTTTTAGTATACCCGATGATTTCTTTGTCTTATCCATTTTATGAGATGTATTGTTTTTATTTTATTGGTGTCGTTGCAAAGCTAACAGTCCTCCTGTTAAATTTCTGACGCTATTGTAACCATTTAACTCCAAAACTGATTTGGCTGTTGCACTTCTTATTCCTGCTTTGCAAATAACGATGATCTCATCGGTTTTATTCCATTCCAGTTCATTCAGCCTATCCTTTAAATCTGGTAACGGGATATTCGTTCCTCCGATATTATAGGTATGATATTCAATTTTTTCGCGTACATCAAGCAAGTTTAACTGTTCCCCATCTTGTACACGTGAAAGCATTTCCCTGGCACTAATGTTGGTCATGGTGTTTTTTTGCCTTGTGAAACCGTAAGATTAATTCGGCTGCCAATACTGGTTTTACTTAACGAATCTGTTTTGGCAGGTGATTGTGCAACTACTACTACATTAGTCGAATCGGTAATAGTTCCCTCATAGGTGATTGTTCCCAAAGTAAGTCCCCCGTTTTTAATAACAAACCTGGCAGCGTCAAGGTCCTGGTTAACCAGGTCGGGAATATCTACCTCGCTTGCGCCGGCGCCATCGCCTAATACTAAATCTAATTTGGAGCCTTTTGGCAGCTTAGTGCCCGGCTTAATAAGTTGCCCCCCAAAACGCACTTCAAGCACAAGATTACGGGCAATGTCCGGCTTATAGGTCGTATCGCCAACCTTTAAACCATAATTGGAAATAGTTGCCACTGCCGATATATAAGGCGTCTGCTCAATGTCAGGTAAGCTGACGGGGGGCGCCTGGTTTTTAACTATCTTTAAGTAAATTATCCTGTTTTCCTTTACGTTTGTTCCTGCATCCGGGTCTTGTTCAATCACAGTTCCGGGGGCCTGATCAAGCACGTAAACCGAATCGATACTAACTCCGAAACTCTGATCTTTTAAAATGCTTATTGCTTTGTCGACCGATAAGCCGGTGACTTTTGGAACAGGTATTCCCGAGCCGTGGCGCGTGTAGTACCCTAAACTATAAAAGGCAATTAAAACAACAGCTATTACCGAGCCGATGGCTAAAAGAATAGTATTCCGAAAAGATTTAGTTTTGATGTAAGCCCAAAAATTGTTCATTTGAATTTATAAGATACTATGTGCTTATTTAGCAAACATAGGTCATTATTTCGAATTTTTCGCTTTTGTTTGTTTTTTTAAGGCGCTCAAGAAGGCTACGCTGTTCCGAAATTTCGATTTTGGATTTGCCAGCTTATATTCAGTAAATATTTAATTATTAATGAGTTGTATAGGATTTAGAAATCCACCTGTGTCCACTTTTCAGGGCGTTCCATTAAATGTGGAACACCCTGGAACACCCGGGACGGTGTGTCGTCCTGAAAAAAGTTTACACTTTTAATGATTAATCCTGTCTTGAATTTACACTTGATTATAGTCCTGGAATAGCTTTACACTTTTTAAAGATAAAGAAAAAGCTATTGTTGTTTGTTTGTCGTGTTGGAATGTGG
>JANYAB010000672.1 GCA_025355225.1 Bacteroidota bacterium | reverse complement strand
AATGGGAACCTATTACTTTCGGTCAGCGAAATTCAGAGATCGAGTCGGCCAAAGGCAGATTACAATATGGAAAAGCAGATGAAGAACTCACGTTGTTCCAGCAACAGGCCTACGTGATCAATGCCTGGTTAAATTATACTTTGATCAATGACCTCATCAAAGTGTACCAGTCCAACATTGACCGCTCTGCCTTTAACCTTAAACAGGCACAAACTTTAGTGACCAGTGGTTTAAGGCCCGGCACTGATTCTTCCTCTTTTGATTCGGAATATATTATTGCCCGGATACAACTGCTCGGTTTTGAACGACAAAGGGATTCAACGCTGATCGCACTCAAAGAGCTGGTTGGCGGTCATTTGCCGGCAGGCGCACCCCTGGATTCTTCGCTTTACAAAACGCTTCCTATGCTAACCTTAGCAGATACTTCATTGGCTGATCACCCTGAAGTACAATTAGGAAAGGCTAATGTGACCGTGAATGAATTGGCTTTACAATCTTTAAAGAAAAGTATTATGCCCCGGCTAACGCTTTGGAGCACCGGGTATGGAAGGGGCTCCGGGATTGGCGCCGATGGTTCGGTGAATTCACCCGATGGATGGCATTTTGAACGCTATAATTACGGCGTAGGAGCTCAGATATCATTCCCCGTTCTGGAAATCTTCCGGCAGAAGCCGCTGTGGAAACAACAGGAGCTGCTTACCGCATCGAGCCGGGAACAGTTGCTGCAAACCGAATTACACCTGAACACACAGAAAGAAATTGCAGAATCCAACTTTCAAAAAGCGTTACAATCAGCCCGGCTGGCACCACAGCAATTTCGTTCCGCCGAATATTCCTACAAGGCTATCCTATCGCGGTATCAATCAGGATTGATCAATTATTATGATGTTATACAGTCACAACAACTTTTATTTCAGTCGGAAGCTGCCGTAAAGATCGCCTATTATAATGCCTGGAAATCGCTGCTCAACAAAGCTGCTTATTACGGAAACCTGAACCTGTTTTTAAATCAGTACGGCAAATGAACATTATTCAATTTATATATGCCTCTTTACGAAAACCGGTCACTATTATTGTTGCCGTAATCGCCATCATTTTCTTTTCCATAGTATCTATACGCACGATGCCTTTAGATATATTCCCAAAGCTGGGCACACCTACCATTTATGTAGCGCAAACGTATGGCGGCTTATCTGCTGAACAGATCGAAGGGTTTGTAACCTCTTATTATGAATATCATTTTCTATATGTTACCGGCATAAAATCGGTAGAAAGTAAAACCATACAAGGCGTTACCTTATTGAAACTGAATTTCTATGAGGGGACAGATATGGGACAGGCCACAGGTGAGGTGGTTTCCATGGTAAACCGGGCACGGGCTTTTATGCCGCCGGGAACGGTATCCCCATTTGTTACCCGTTTTGACGGCGGAAGTGTTCCGGTTGGGCAATTGGTTTTCAGCAGTCCGACACGGTCTTTGGCCGAAGTATCAGATTTGGCGCTATTTAAAGTAAGGCCGATGTTCTCTACGCTTCCGGGTGTCTCCGCACCGCCACCCTTTGGCGGTAATCAAAGAACGGTGTTGATCAAAGCGGACCCAAATAAACTGCGTGATTATGGTATCAGCCCCGACGAATTGGTAACTGCTATTGCCAAAGGAAATACCATCCTGCCGGCAGGCAACTTACGCGTTGGCGACCAGATGCTGATCGCACCACAGAATACGGTAGTTGATAATATCCAGGATCTGGGAAGTATCCCTTTAAAAACAGGCAGCGGGCCGGCGGTATATGTGCACGACATTGCCCAGATAGATAACGGAGCAGATGTTACCTCCGGTTATGCATTGATCAATGGCAAACGTTCGGTGTATATTCCGGTTACCAAACGCGCTGATGCTTCGACCTGGGACGTGGTGCAAAAAGTGAAAGCCGCCTTACCGGATATGCAAGCCGCTATTCCCGCTGATATTAAAGTAAGCTATGAATTTGACCAGTCTGGTTATGTGATCAATTCGTTGAAAAGCTTAATGACCGAAGGTATTTTGGGCGCTTTGCTGACCGGACTGATGGTATTGTTATTCCTGCACGACTGGCGGGGTTCACTCATAGTTGTTTTGACGATTCCCCTTGCCTTGCTTTCGGCTGTCATCTGCCTGAAATTATTTGGCCAAACGATCAATATTATGACGCTTGGTGGCCTGGCCCTGGCTATTGGCATTTTGGTAGATGAGGCTACAGTAACTATAGAAAATATCCACCATCACCAGGAAAAAGGAGAAATGAAAGGAAGGGCGATACTGGAAGCGTGCAAAGAAATTGCCCTGCCAAAACTTTTGATCCTGCTTTGTATCCTGGCTGTATTTTTCCCGGCGTTCTTCATGTCCGGGATCCCCAAAGCCATGTTTTTACCGCTTTCTCTTTCGGTTGGTTTTGCTATGATCGCTTCTTTTTTATTATCACAATCCTTTGTGCCGGTAATTGCCAACTGGCTTTTTAAGGACCACCTGGCCGGGAGTGCAAAAGAAGGAAAGCGGATGACCCGTTTTAAAGAACGACACGAAAGACTGATCCACCGGCTTTCGCCGATTAGGAATGTTTTTATCCCTGTTTATCTCATCTTATCAATTGTTTTGGCCGGGCTCCTATTTTTT
>JANYAB010000064.1 GCA_025355225.1 Bacteroidota bacterium | reverse complement strand
GCGACCTCTGCGTCTCTGCATTGGAAAAAAAACGCCCCGCTGCCAGTTTTAGGTTATAGGTGTCTGAATAATCGGCATCTACATTCATGCGATAGATGCTTGTTGAAACCTGATGCCCATGCAGGTCCTCTGTCGTAGTCCACCCGTTGCCCAATCCTCCCACTATATTTTCATTGTGCCTGCTTACATTCAGAATGTGTGGGTCTCTCATCAATTCATTTCGGATGCCATTATAGCGCTTATTGACATTTTCGTCCCCATTGAAATTTACCTCAATCACAGCATTACTGTTAAATCCAAGGGACTTATGCTTAATGAAACTCATTTGCCTGCTTATGATTAAAATGGATGCCACCAGGGCAATAGTGACCGTGAACTGGAATACGACAAGCGTTTTTCGGATAAAGTTGCCCTTGTTGCCTTGCGAAAAGTTGCCTTTTAATGAAACGGCCGGTTTGAATGAAGACAATATTGCGGCAGGGTAAATACCGGCGATAGCCGAAATGGAAACAATAAATGCAAGCAGGATCAAAATGCTGGTAAGGCTTAACGGGAAGTAATATTGTTGACCGATAAATGTCGAGAATAGCGGTAACATGGTTCTTAAAATAACAACACCCAGTACAACAGCGGTGGCGCAGATAATAAAGGTTTCAAAAAAGAATTGCCTTATTAGTTGGACCCTCGTTGCGCCTATGACTTTCCTAACCGATGTTTCTTTAGCGCGCCTGATCGCGCCGGCAGTAGTCAAATTGATATAATTTATACAGGCGAGCAACAGCACTATAATTCCAACTATCGTAAAAATATTTACTGCGGAAGCATTGCCATTGTTAGCGGTATCATACCTGAGATGTGATTTTAAATGGATATCATGAATAGGCTGGAGAAAATAATGATATGACATTTTGTTTTCCTTCCAATCTTTCTTTGAAAATCTGGCTACCACATTATTGATCTGATATTCTGCATCCTGCCATCTTTGGGGATCTGCAAGCTTTACATAAGTGTATGGCCAACCTCCAACCCATTGATTATCCGGGTCTTCTTTCCAGTTTTGAATGGCCCAAGCTCTGAAATAACTGTAGGGAACTAAAATAGCATATTGAAGGTGCGTGTTTACCGGCGGGTTTTCCGCTACACCGCCAACGATCATTGGATGGTCGTCCATCAGGATTGACCTGCCTATAATATCCTTGCAGGTGCCAAAATATTTAATGGCCATTTTTTCGGACAGCACAATTTTATTGGGCGCATTCAACACCTGTAAAGGCTGCCCCTCCTTTAAGCGAAATCCGAAAAAATTGAAAAAATTTGAATCAGCAACAAACACAGACGATTCAAAATACTGGTTATTGCCGGCCCTGAATTTGTAATTAAAGTTAAACACGCGGGTTGCGGCTGTTACAACCGGCAATTGCTTGGGCAATTGTGCTCCAAGTGCAACCCCGGATGGGGCTTGCGAGAATGTTTCACTTTCGCTTTTAAAAGTGTTTACAACACGAAAAATGCGGTCTCCCTGCACATGAAAATTATCAAAGCTTAATTCGCGTTGAAGCCAAAGACCGATGAATAGACAAACTACGACACCGATGGTAAGACCAGCCACGTTCAGGAAAGTGTAGACTTTGTTTTTGGCCAGGTTCCGCCACGCAATTTTAAAATAATTCTTTATCATGATACTTAAACTCTAAATCCTAATTTCTAAACCCTAAATCCTAATTTCTAAAGTCTAAACCCTAAACTCTAAACCCTAATTTCTAAACTCTAAACCCTAAACTTAAATCCTAATTGTTGGATACATTCTCACTGTCAACTGCCAACTAAAAACCGCCAACTGCCTACTCACTTCTAAGGCTCTTCACCGGATTAATTAACGCAGCTTTGATGCTCTGATAGCTTACCGTTAGCAAGGTTATTGTCAAAGCCCCGGCAGCAGTAAGTGCAAACACCCACCAGGAGATATCAGTGCGGTATTTGTAATGTTGCAGCCAGTTATGCATAAAATAATAAGCTATGGGCGACGCTATAACCTGCGATAGAATAACCAGCAGCACAAAATCCTTTGATAGCATACCCCACAAATTAACAACCGATGCACCCAATATTTTGCGCACGCCTATTTCTTTGGTGCGTTGCTCGGCGATGAACGAAGCCAAACCAAACAAGCCGAGGCATGATATAAAAATGGCGAGGCCGCCAAAGACCGCGGCAAGTCTGCCGATGTTTTCTTCGGCAGCAAATTTTGAGGCGTACTCCAGGTCGGCAAACTTGTATTCGAATGGTGCTGACGGAATTATTTTTTTGAAAACGGCTTCGATTTTTGGCAAAGCCTGGCTTGCGCTAACATTGGGATTGATCTTTATATTGATCAGGTTGGTACCTACATGACCCTTGACCATAAAAACGGTAGGAGTCATCGGTTCGTAGGGTGACTCCATCACCATGTCCTTAACAACACCTAATATCTTATAGTATTTGACCGCCTGATCCTGGAATTTCCAGCTCACCGATTCACCTACCGGGTTTTTCAGGCCCATATATTTGGCGGCCGATTCATTTATCACCATGCCCGACGAATCAGTGATAAAGGCTGATGAAAAATCGCGCCCGCTTATAAATTGCCAGCCAACTGTTTTCCCGTATTCAAAAGTTACGGGTAACGTGCCAAATTGGTCCTGCATATTCGGGTCTTTGCCCCTCCACGTAAATCCACCATTACCCGAAGCTATTTCGGTAACTTTTCCATATGACTCAGACATTTCTGATACTACACCGGTATTTTTTAGTTGAGACCGCAACAAGTTATACTTTCCATCAAAATCACTTGATTTTTTCTCGATCATTATCAGTCCATCACGGGTATAACCTACCGGGCGATCTTTTGCGACCTTGACCTGGCGGTAAATAATAATGGTGCAGATGATCAGGGCCACAGATACCGTAAACTGCGTTACTACTAAAATCTTGCGGGGAAGGGAAGCAAAGCGGCCAACCCTTAAATTTCCTTTCAGTACTTTGACAGGATTAAAAGAAGACAAATACAATGCCGGGTAGCTTCCTGCTATTACACTTGTGATAAAAATAAATGCAATGCTCAGTATCCAGAAATAAGGACTCTGGTAAGGCGTTTCCACCAGCTTGCCTGAAAGATCATTGAACCAGTGCAGGGATAGTGCTACTAAAGACATCGACAAAAGAAAGGACAGCACGACTATCAAAAATGATTCGCAATAAAACTGGCCGATCAACTGGCTCCGCAGGGAGCCGACTGCTTTTCTGACACCTATTTCCTTGGCGCGTTTTTCTGACCGGGCTGTACTTAAATTCATAAAGTTGATACAAGCCAGCAGCAATACAAATGCGCCAATGACGCTTATCAGCCATAACATTTGCAGAGGGCCCGTATCGGGGCGGCCACGTTTATAATTATGCAGGTGCCAGTCGCTCATGGGTAGGAGACCGACCTGCGGATTTTGCCTGGCTTGTTCTTTAAGATTACCCAGGTTTTTTAATTCGGCATCTTTTATATTCTGCGAAGCTTTTGCAAAATCGGTATTCGGACCAATTTCTACATAAATTTTTAGGAAATGGTTTTGCCAGTCATTCAATGCCCGCTCTTTTATCCAGGGGTTGTCAATGACCCACAGGTCGGAAGGCGACAGGAATTTAAGACCCTTAAACTGGGAATTCAGCGGCAGATCTTCGTACACACCGGTAACTTTTACATCGAGTTTGTTATTGATCTTCATCACCTGGTTTACCGGATCGGCATCTCCAAAAAATGCTTTTGAGGTTGACTCGGACAGCATAATAGAATAGGGGTCTTTTAATCCTGACCGTGAGCCGTGAATCATTTTCAAAGTCAGCATTTCGGGCGCATCCGGGTCCATAAAC
>JANYAB010000597.1 GCA_025355225.1 Bacteroidota bacterium | reverse complement strand
CCGGATTTACATGTATTGTGTATACCACTTTTATTTGATCGTTGCCGGATGGGGTAATGATCCATCTGCCATTGGAATCGCTAACCCTGACGATACCTTTTTTTACCGGAACAAAGCCCGGTACAGCCCGGCCATCAATAGTTACAACCTTCGTATCCTGGTTTTGATTAACTTTTAAATGAACTACGAAGTCCCGGTTAGCCGTCGGCCAGGGCAGGTTGACTTCTGAATAATAATACAACTCCGAAGGCGAAACCTGTTTGATCAATATACCGGATTTGAGGTGATATACCCAATCGGTACTGTTTTTTATATTCATCACCAGGGCAACCATTTGCGATGCGGTTGCATTAAAGTCAGCTTCCACTTTAATGGCTTTAACCTTTGAATCAGGCACCGTGCTGGTGTATATCTTTATCCCTTCCTTTTCGATCTTCAGTTTCCAGTCACTCTGTGCAGATGCAGGGATCAGCTTCAATACTAACAGAAGTGCTATAAATAATATTTTATACATCTTATTGAAATGGGTTGAATTTTACCTAACGCTATTGAGAAATGACGAAAAGAGCCCCAGGCCCTTTTCGTCATCCTGATTAAAGAATTGTAAAAATTACTTGGTAGCAAAGGCATAAGCTACACGCAGACCAACGAAGTTAACCTTGCTGTTATCAACGTTGCTGTTGAATTTGGTACTGCCTTCATAACGCACACCTGCATCAATAAAACTTTTACCGCCCAAGGGGAACTGAACGCCAATTTGCGGAGCATAAATAAAGGCTGCGCTGTTGTCAAAACCCAGGTCTGATTTGTTTAATGAAAATGCTGCGCCCGCATCACCTTGTATGTAGAAATTATTTACCGGGAAGAATTTTAAACCGGCTTTTACAGGAAGTAATTGAATGTTGGTAGCATCTAATCCGGAACCATCAATATTCTTTTTACCGAAGATGTTGTTGTAACCAGCGTTAACTGTTACAAATAGCTGGTGCTGGATAACCGGGATATCGGCTTGTACAGAACCGCCAAGGTTCCAATCGTAGGTGTCATTTAATTTCCCTGTCGGGATGCCGGCATCAACGCCGACACTTAAGATCACTCCATTTGAAGTGGTTGATTTACTTGTAGAAGTAGATGTAGTTTGTGCTTTTGCGCCCAATGCAAATCCGGCAAATGCTAAAACTAAGGCTGAAATTTTGAATGTACTTTTCATGACTTTATATGTTATTTTATTTAAGTGTTTTTGAAACACGGAACAAAGTAACATCACAAAATATATTCAGCGTTTCATCTGAATGTCACGATTATTCAATCGATTGATTAACAATAAGATAATTTTGACTATGCTTATGTAAAAGTCAGGAATGTGTCATAAAAAGTGCGTATTTGTGTCAAAAAAAGGGTTTTTGTTTTTCCGGGATCAGGAATCGTCCTGGAGTAAATGCGTTAAAATAGTTCCATTTATTACCAACTTATCAAATTTTGAGCGTTCAAATGGTATGCAGGGTGTTGGCTTATAAAAGGCCAGAATCATATCTACTTCTTCCAAATACCTGATATCGGCGCCGCAGAAACATCGTCAGGCGAGGGTAATCCATACATCACTTCCAGTGTATGCAGCACATTATAATGATTGATGGTGCTGGCATATTCTGCACGGTTTACTTTCGCACCGTAAAATATTGTTGGTATCCTGTTCCCGTTTTTTGGATCAAAATCATCTTCGTCAAAAGTCACGATCAGCAGGCTGTTATGTTTTCTTGCCCATTCCGCGTAGGCAGACATGTGCTCTTTTAACCAGTGATCACCCCTCCGGATAGCAGCCCTATCACCCGGAAAGCCGATATTATGCATGTCATAATCCATATTGGGAACAACAAATGAAATAGTCGGCAGCTTACCGAAATCCTTTGGAAAGTCGGTCATGGGCACACAGGCCGATGCCGGGATGCAATTGGTGCCCGTACCCACCCAATTAACCCATGGCGTATGTTAACGGGCATAAAGGTTTCCTATTGTGATGATACTGGAGCGGTAAGTACATCCCAGGAAGCCCGCCGCCGGCGTTGTTTGCGCATAGCCCTTAAAGGTTAAACCCTTGCCGAATAGCAGTGCACCCAGGTTGGGTGTTTTAAATGGGGTTTTGCCGACCAGGCAGCCATCACCCTTAACTCCCTGGGTACTGCCTGAAAAGAGTGCCAGGTAATTTGGCTGACTTGGGTGCCCTATGCCATGTGAATCGATAAACAAAGCGCCTCCTTTTGCCAGTTCATTAATATAGGGAGCGTTGGCTGAACCGATAAGTTCGCCATAAGCATGATTTTCCTCTATAACCAAAATAACATGGTCAAAGCGGGGAATATCGCTGGGCCCCTGGAAAGAAGAGAATAAACAAACAGGTAAAATAAAAAGGCCGAAAATCAATAAATGTATATGCGGTTTTTTACAGCAATTGTTGATAAACTGAAATAGCATGAGATAATAATATATATAATAGAACGACTTGAATATATAGTTAACTGATTGCAAGTTTGCGTCGCGCGGATTGTGGTAGTGTAAAATTTGAGCGTCTGATTCGAGTTCCAGGTTATTTTCCCCAGATGCCAGAAATTGGCGATGCCGATACACCGTCAGGAGACGGCAGGCTATACATCACTTCCAGCGTATGCAGAACATTGTAATGATTGATTGCACCGGAGTATTCAGAATGGTTCACCTTTGCGCCGTAAAAAATGGTTGGTATCCTGTTCCCGTTTTGCGGATCATAATCGTCTTCGTCAAAAGTTACTATTAGCAGACTATTATGTTTTTTGGCCCATCTTGCATACGCAGACAAATGTGTTTTCAACCACTTATCACCCCGCTTTATGGCAGCTGTATCGCCCGGCAAACCAATGTTATGCATGTCATAATCCATGTTGGGAACAACGAATGACACGGTTGGCAGCTTGTTAAAATCCTTTGGAAAGGCGGTCATGGGTACACTGGCTGTCGCCGGTAAGCAATTGGCACCAGTACCTATCCAATTCACCCAGGGAGTATGCTTCCTTGCATATAGGTTCTCCGCTGTAAGTTTACTGATAAGGGAGACGCATCCCAGGAAACCGGCGGTGGGCATTGTTTGAGCATATCCCTTAAATGTTAAACCTTTGCTGATCAGCGCGGCTCCCAGGTTGGGGGTTTTAAATGGAGTTTGGTTGATCAGGCACCCATCATCGATTACACCTTGGGTGCTGCCCGAATAGAATGCCAGGTAATTCGGCTGACTTGGGTGCCCTATGCCATGCGAATCAGTAAACAGGGTACCTCCTTTTGCGAGTTCATTAATGTAAGGTGCATTTAAGGAACCGATCAATTCACTATAGCCATGGTTTTCTTCCATAACAACAACAACATGATCAAAACGGGGAATACCATTTGGCCCCTGGAACGAAGAGAATATGCCGGTCAATATAATAATAAGCCCGGTGATCAATAGTGGCCTCATCTTATTATGTTAAATAATTGTAAATTGAAATAAATATGCGATAATAATATCATACTTAGTTTAGGTGGACGATTAATCAAATATATAAACGAAATTTTTATGGTTTACAGATATTGTTGTGAAAAAATATTTGGCTTGGCTGGTTTTGGCGACGGCCTTTAACTTTTTACCTCAATATTCATTTTTTATAAAGCTTGCAGCTTCATTCATCTTTATTTTATATTGCATCAAAAGAAACGCCTCACCAGTAATCCTATGAAAGGTATAAAAAGAAGGACATTTATAAAAAATACACTGATAGCAGGTGCGGGCGCTGCTTTGGCACCACAGATTTTACTGGCAGCGGAAACGGAAAGAAAAAACCTTAACCCTGTCGCCAATAAACAAATACCCGCTACCGGTAAAAAAGTGATCGTGGCTGGCGCAGGTATTACCGGACTATGCTGTGCCTATGAACTAATGAAAAGCGGGCATGACGTGGTGGTATTTGAGGCATCAGGCCGGTATGGTGGACACGTGTTTACGGGCCGTGATGGTTTGTCGGACGGCTTGTATGCTGATTTTGGGGCCGACCATATTACCAAACCGGGCTACGAGCGATTTTTCGAGTATTCCAATGAATTTAACCTCAAAGCAATACCTTATCCCAATGCCGAAGGCTCTGAGGCGGCACCGGATAAGGACGCCTTAAAGATGATTGGCGGCAAGTTCTATTCTGCTGAAATGCTGAAAGACCCTTCGGTGCTCGGTAAACTTGGTTTTAATGAGAAGGAAGTTAAATTCCTGTCGCAAAACCCAATGTATACGTTAAATTCGCTTTACCTTAAGTCCTATCAGGGCAAGTTTAACGACCCTTACCAGCCCTTTGGCGTAGGGTATGACGATTTCGACAAGTTCCCGATTGCCGACCTATTTAAAAAGGAAGGAGCTTCCCCCCCAGCGCTTCGTTTCCTGGGAGGTCGGAATACCTCCGCGCTTTATTATTTGTGGAGATCAGCTATCATGGATTTTCGCGGCATACCGCCGTCCGAAGGTGAAACTTTTCATTTGAAAGACGGTAATGAACAGCTCCCGATGGCTTTTGCCAAACGCCTGGGGTCGCGCGTGAAATTAAATCATCCCATAACGGCAATTAAGCACAACGATGGTGGGGTAACTGTCACTTATAAAGCGTTTGGCGTTGACGAAGAAAAACAAATGAGCGCCGATGTGTTGGTGAATTGCATTACACTGCCCGTATTCAAAAATATTCCCTTAACTCCGGCATTATCGCCCGCAAAGCAATATGTGGTAGATAATATGGCTTACTCTTCCCATCCGTTTTATGTATTTGAGGCGAGTACCAAATTCTGGCTCGACGATGGTTTTAAAAGTATTAATATGGAGTTTGAGCACCCGGATATATCCTCCATCTGGCAGGAAACCAATGAGGTGGACAGCACCAGGATCATATTAAAAGCCTTCGGATCGGGAGGACTGTCCCCACAGCGCGTTTTAGCGGCTTTCAGGCAGGTATATCCCGGTAAACATGATACCATAGAGCAGGCATTGACCCTGGATTGGACAAGGGATAAATTTGCCCCCGCATGCGAAATGGAGCCCTTCCCAATTGGCGAAATGCATAAATTCTGGCCTCAACTGATGCTCCCCGAAGGAAGAATCTATTTTGCAGGCACTTATGCCGATAATATGAGTCGGGGTATGGAATCATGCATCCGCTCGGCTCAGCGCGTTGCCGGGGAGATCAACAAGCTTTAATTTGAATTGAATAAAAAAGAAGCACCACTATGTTAAAGCGAACATGGCTTATTTACGCAGTTATATTCAGCAGTTTGATTTTATATTCTTTTGTGAATTTTGAAACCCATTTAAATATCAAGTTCCAACAGGAAAATCACCGGCCGGTTGTAAAGATCGTCGCTCCAAAAGACAATGGCGTTTTTGACCCGGACGCACCCGTTAATTATTCCATCACGGTATCTGATAAAGAAGATGGTGAATCAAAATATGATGAGATCAACGTGAAAGAAGTATTGCTGGAGGTAAGGTATGTCAAAAATAATTCAAAAGTAAAGGCAGGCTCAAGCGGGGGCGCTAAAAGCGATCAGGAGGGCCTGGCCGTTATGCGGACTTCCAATTGTTTTAATTGCCATAATTTTAATAGTAAGTCCATCGGGCCTTCGTTTTACGAGATCAATAAACGTTACCCTGCTTCAAAAGCTAATTTAGATTCAATGGTGAAACGTATCAGAGAAGGGTCATCAGGTATTTGGGGAAAAGAAAAAATGCCGACTCACCCAGAGTTAACAAAAGAGGAAACAAAAAATGCTGTTCAATGGATTTTGAAGCATGCTGCAGATAAAGACGTAAGTTATTACATAGGAACTGGAGGAACTTTTCGCATTAATCCGCCTGCAACCCCAAACCAAAAAGGGATTTATATCCTTACCGCAAGTTATGCCGATCATGGCTTGAAAAATATGCCAGGTAAAAATTTAGTGGGGGAGGACGTCATTGTTATTCATAGCAAGTAAGGTAATATCAAATAATTACCTGCACAGTACCGCAACAGATCTTTCTCCAACAAGGTAAGTTCCAGAGTTGACAGGTATTGGTTGATCAACCAATATATCCAACCCCGGTCCCAGGTAGGTATTTATCACCTGTTTCCAGTTGCCATTGGCCTTTATGGTGAAATTTTGCGAGATCCAGTTAAAATTCGCCATTACGTACAACTCCTGTGGTCCGCCCGTGCTATCCGTTAAATGATAGGCAAAATAACGCAGGGCCGGATCGCTATAATCAATACTATTGCCGTCAAAGCCAATCGTTTGAAAATCATTCTGCCAAAACCTGCTACGGTTGATCAATGAAAAGGCCTTGCGGAAACGGATCAACAGCACCGTAAAATCGTAGTGCGCCTTCATCAGTACCTGCCTGTTCCAATCCAGCCAAATGCTTGCATCGTCCTGGTTGTATGGATTGTCGTTGCCCGACTGGGTATGTAAATATTCATCGCCCGCAACAAACATGGGCGTTCCGTTGGAGAGCATCAGGATAGTTGAAAAGTTCTTGGCCTGCCTCAGGCGGAGATCCATTACCGCTTGTGGTACGTTTATATCGCCTTCCCACCCACAGTTCCAGCTGTCATGCCCACCGGGATTGTCATAGGCCACCAGGTCATAAAGTGTAAATCCATCGTGGCAATTGATAAAGTTAATGCTTTGGTAAGGATGGTTCGCATTCAACAGATCGTCGGGAAAAAGATCATTACTGCCGTAGAGGCGCGTGATCGCAGGTCCAACCATACCGGAGTCGCTTTTGATTGTTCTTCGGATATCGTCCCGGTATTGCCCGTTCCATTGGGCCCAGGTGTTTCCCGGGAACTGGCCGCCTTGCAGATCATTCCCGGAATACCAGGGTTCTGCGATGAGGCGAGTCTGCTGAAAGTCCGGGTCTGCACTTAATTGAGCAAATATGGGCGGCGGCGCTGTTGTGTTTTCCGACTGGACACTAAATATAGCTGCGAGATCAAAGCGGAAACCATCGACATGCATTTCTTTTACCCAATACCTCATACTATCTACTATCAATCGCTGCACGGCAGGATGGTCTGTCCTGACTGTATTCCCCGCCCCCGAATAGTTTTCGTAAGGATCATTGCTATTATTATTCAATAGGTAGTAGGTGCTGTTATCAATGCCTTTAAAGCTATAAACCGGCCCGTGGATGTCCCCTTCGGTGGTATGGTTAAACACCACATCAAGGATTACTTCAATACCAGCCTTATGCAGCGCCTTCACCATCGTTTTGAATTCATTAATTGCGCCGCCAGGCGATTTATCGGAAGAATAGGCCTGGTGAGGGGAGAAGAAGCTCAGGGTGCTGTATCCCCAGTAGTCACCGTCTCCCGGCTGGAATTGATGCACGGGCATCAGTTCAACTGCTGTAACCCCCAGTTCGATCAGGTAGGGTATTTTTTCTATGATCCCGGCAAATGTTCCTTTTTGTGCCGCTTCAACACCGCTGTTTGCGCCCATAGTGAAGCCGCGGACATGCATTTCGTAAATCACGAGGTCCCCTTCATGGCGCACAGTTTGATCACCTTTCCAGTTAAAGGTTATTGAATCTGCATGAATAAAACCTAACGGCGCTTTTCCGGCATTGCTGCCTGGCTGGCAAGCAGCCGCGATGCTAAAATCGTCAGGAAAGAAAACTTCCCGCGCGTACGGATCAAGTAATATTTTAGCAGGGTCAAATTGCTGCCAGTATGCAGGTTCACCGGTGATATCAGCATTCCCGCTTACCTGGTATGCATAATAAACAGCGCCCATTAATTCCTGCCTTTTTAGGCGGCAATGCCAGATCCGCTGGGATTTATTTACCTTAGGATCCAACGTTTTAGTTATCGCGGGTACAGATAGGGAATCGGCCGTATACAACAACAGGGTCACCGATCCTGCATTTTTTGAGTAAAGCGCAAAGTTATAGGCGTCTTCTTTTTTTATGTAGGTTACCCCTAATGGAAAGGGTGCGCCTTCTGTGGTATACCATGAATTCATGTTGTGAATTTTCCCTAAATTTAACAGACAAACAAGTTAATATCAACCCGTTTTTTCACGGTATTTTGTATTAAAATATTCGTTAAGCGCATTCGATATATTAACCAGGTTAATCTCTTTGCAGTTCGGGATGCCGCTTCTTAAAGTGAGTTTTCCGCTATACGTTAATTCTTCCGGCGCAAATCCTTAAAACTTAAGTGCAGCGCCTGTTTCAAAATAAAATATGCCGGGTTTACTAACCATTCCGGCCGTAATGCGGGGAGGTAATTTATTTTCGGCATAGGCATAGGTAGGGGTAAAGCTTAGGATAAGAGGTCCTGTTTTATACTCCAGGGGAGCAGAAAACTCATAATCGAGCAACTTGAATTTACTTAATTTTACCTTTTGAGCTGCCGTCACCTTTTTTGCTGCTGCAGCTCTGGCATTTAGTTTGTATTTTTTGAGCGTAAGATAGGCGTCATAAAAATTTTGTGTGCCAGTATTAACGGCCACGGTGGGTGAAAGTATGAACAGATCCTTATCTCCGAAAATGCCTTTTTTAGCAAAATCGTGTGAAAGCCCTGCATTTACAAAAATATCATTGCCAAAGCCCTGTTTAATAATATTATAATCCACACTTACTGTTGGGGTAATGATGTCAGCGATATTGTAATCTAAATTTGCGCTGAAGGTGCTGCTTATTGATGAGCCGATCTGGGTACTGTTTGGATTATAAAACAGTTTAGTAAACGACACGCCCCCGCTCAAATCGTCTGTAATGTCGTAATCATATCCAATCGCAATGCTCCCCTCGTCCAGTCTATTTGTCGCACGATTTGGAATGTAGTCTGCACCGGCCGAAATGAATATTCCGTTGCTGAAGGTATATTTAATTTCAGGCAAAATTGTCGGTGTACTGACGGTATCCGAGCGCCCCATAAACACATTATTATTTAAATAGTTAACGCCGAATTTGAATGATGCTGTTTTATCGCTCTTATCTGTCATATCCGTTGGCGATGTTTGAGAAAATGCGTTAGAAGCGAAAAACAGTGATGTAACAGCGAATAAAAGTCTGTAAATAATCTTCATAATAAATCTAAAATACTCCTTAATAAGGCTGTATTGACTGTAATACGTTGTGATGGTTTATTTAGTTGAAAGAAATATATATTACCTGATTATTAAACCATTTATTAATTGACATGTCCTAACTACAAGCACAACAAAAAATAAACGTAAATCGTAGAGATTTAAAAATCAAAAAAAACTAAAAAGTTATGAAGAAAATTAGTGTATTAGCAGTTGCAGTCCTATTCTCAGCTGTTACTTTTGCTCAAACAAGTACTCCAGCAACTACTCCGCCTGCTCAAAATCCTGAAGTGAAAACCCAGATGAAAGACTTGCGTAAGGATGTGCGTGCCTATGACAACAAAAAGGCCGAAGCTAAAACTGCAATTAAGAAAGGCGACCTCGCTGCCGCAAAAACTGATCTTGCTGCAGCTAAGGTGGATAAGCAGGATATTAAAGCCGATGCAAAAATTTTAAAATCAGAAGGTGTTGCCCACCCGGTTAAATTAGCAGATAAGCAAATTAAAGCAGCCGATTTAAAAGATGTCAAAGCCGATCTGAAAAACGTCAAAGCGGATAAAGTGACTGAACAAAAAGACGTTAAAGCAGGTGATATAACAGGTGCGCAGGCTGCGCAAAAAGATCTCAAGGCTGATGCTAAAGATCTTCGAAAGGATGTTAAAGCTGCCCGCCGCGACGGCATTAAGCACCCCATTCGCCGCGCTAAATAATTAAACTTTTTTATCGCAGTTAAAAGGGATGCTCAGCGGTATCCCTTTTTTATTGGTTATTTTTTGGGTAATGATGCCAAAGCCAGTACCAATGCAATGGCTAATAAAAAGCCTATCGGCATGTCTCTCGTCGCTAAGCCCACAGCCAGGCCGATAATAATTACTGCAACATAATAACTTTTTGAGTTTGGTCTTGTCATCGCGGCGCTAAAGATAGAAATGCCGGCTCAATCTTTGCCATCAAGGACCTTTTTTTAGTTCCGGGGGCCTTCAGCTAACGTTTAAAAAGGTTGGGCGGGAATAAAAAGTTAAAAAAGGTTAAACCAATTTTAATTATCTAAGTCAAAATTTAGCTTTAGGTGGGATTTTTTACCATACAAATTGATATGATTAAACCAGTACGCAACAATAACCTATTAACAAAAACTTATGCTTAAGCGAATATTGGTATTAGACGACAACCAGGATATATTAGATGTGGTAGAAGAAGCCTTGTCATATGAGAAATTCCAGGTGCTTATTACTTCAGACAGTAATAACCTGATCGAAATAGCTAAAATTTTTCAACCGGACCTGTTTATACTTGATGACAAGACTACGGGTAGCAAAAATGATGATATTTGCAGGCAGATCAAATGGCATCCGCGGTTTGGCAATACCCCTGTGATGATTTGCTCTTCCTATTTCCATAAGGACATTGATTTTTCGGCCATGGCTTTCGATGATATCATAGCCAAGCCATTTGGATTAGACGAATTGGTGGAAAAAGTAAATAACCTGATCGTACATTAGGTTATCTTCGTTTTACTTCCGTACTGGCGTTTTTATCTGGCTTTAATAATGGCAATGCCTTCACGATAGCTATTAACCCTATGGTTATTACTTTTATTGCCCCGAAGGCAAAATGTACGAAAGGCTTCATTACCTCCCAATTGTCGCGATGTGTATGTTTTACGCCTTCTTTCTGCGGATTAATGAGTTTTACTTTATTTGCGGGCATAACTGATTTAATTTGATCTTAATTTATAAAAGGAATAATTGCAGCATTTGTTTTGTTACGGCTTACTCCGCCGTCCACATTCCGCAATTAAGCTTCCGCAATCAAACCTCTTTCCTCTTCAGCGTGATCACCGTCACTTCCGGCCATATTCCCAGCCTACCCGAAAATGCTAAAAAGCCAAAGCCCCGGTTCACATACAGGTTACGCCCGTTTTCAGTAAAGAGGCCAGCCCAATCCAGATAACGGTATTGTACAGGACTCCAGCGCAGATTGCCAGTCTCTACGCCGAACTGTGCACCGTGTGTATGCCCAGCTAATGTAAGTTGGATCTTAGTCGGGTTGTGCCGTATTTTTTCTTCCCAGTGGGTAGGATCATGGGACAGCAATATCTTAAACGCATCTTTATCAACCCCCCGCAATGCCTTATCCAGATTGCCCATCTTTATAAAGCCCCTGCCCCAGTTTTGTACGCCGATAAGACTAATTTTTCGTCCATCCTTTTCAATAACAACGTTTTCGTCCAATAAAAGGCGGTAGCCTAATTTTTTATGCTGCTGTTTTAATTGTTCAAGATTAGCTGTTTTGGCAGCTTCGCTTTCCCATTGTATATAATCGCCATAATCATGATTGCCCAATATGGAGAATTGCCCATAAGGTGCTTTAAGCTGACTGAAGCGGTCAATATAAGGTGCTATCTCCCAGGCTGCATTATTTACCAGGTCGCCGGTAAAAACAAACAGGTCGCTTTTTTGAGCTTTTGCAAGATCAATACCGCGCTGTACAGCATCTGTATTGTCAAAACTACCTGAGTGAATATCGGATACTTGTGTAATGGTAAAGCCGTCGAATGCATCGGGAAGATCCTCAAAATACAGTATTTGCTTATGCAGCTTAAAATCGTATTTGCCTTTTAGCATCCCATAAAAGAAACCGGTAAAAGGCACCGCAGCAACCAGGACCGCTATTTCGCTGATGAATTTCCGCCTGGCCGGGAAAAACGGCTCACCTGCTTTTCGTTCGCTGTGAATAATATGATCTCCTATTCCATATAAAAAGCGCCCGGTATCACCCAAAAACAATATGATAACAAAAAATATTTTGGTGAAGAAAAAAATAAGGAAAAGGCTAAGCAGCCATTCGTGAATAGGTGTCATCCCTTTAGCAGTACTAAAACTGCCGACATCAAGCAGTAGCAAAATTGTTACACCAACTGATATCAGAATATAGCACCACAACGCTATTTGCCGCAATCGCTGCGATTGCCAGTCACTTACAAGTGTTTTCAACCCGCTGAAAACATACCAGTCAAGCAATAAGGTGATGGCTGCAATTGTTAAGAATATATTTAAAAATACGCCTCTATGCATAAAATTGATATCTGTGGTGCAATTTATAAAAGTGCAGGTAATTGAAGTGTAAAAACAAATTTGTTATTTAGCAATTAAATAACCCGATTAAATAACCCGATTTGTTTACGTCAGTGCCTCCCCGCAATTTTTTTAACAGCTAATACCAATTCTGTAATGAAATATTTCAATACTAAAACTCTTCTTTCTTTTATTATTCTGTACTTTTTCGTTGTTTGCCAGTGTATAGCCCAGCAAAAGATTAAAAGCGACACCGTCTTTTTTGAAGATTTTAACGGGAACACTCTCGACCGTAGTAAATGGAACGTGGAGGTTACCGGAAATACCGTTAACAACGAACAACAGGCATATGTAGATTCTTCATCAGTATTATATTTTGTACATGGCAAAGATGCAGAGGGTGCGGATAAAGGGGCACTCGTTATTAAAGCGATTTATCACCCGGGCTATACCAGTAAGCAGGTAAAAAAATATGATTTCATTTCGGGAAGAATAAACACCCGGCACAAAATGGAATTTACCTATGGCACTGCTTCTGCGCGAATGAAGATAGCATCAGGGGCTGGTATGTGGCCAGCATTCTGGGCATTGGGTAATGGCAAATGGCCTGATAGCGGCGAGATAGATATGATGGAAACCGTGGGCGATTCGAGCTGGATCAGCAATGCCCTGCATGGCCCCAATTATTTTGGCAACACACCTTTAGCTTACCGTTATATTTTCCCGGTAAATACAGATGTCGGTCAATGGCATATTTACTCGGTAGACTGGACACCCGACCAGATGGTTTTTAAAACGGATGATAAAATAACCTACACTGTAACCCGTGCCATGGTAGAGCATTACGGACGCTGGGCTTTTGATAATGCTAAGTTTATCATCCTCAATTTTGCATTAGGCGGTGGTTACCCGGGCGGTGTGAACAAAATTACTTCTCCCTATTATGGCATTTCACAGGCGACTGTCAATAAGATAAAAGCAGGCCAGGCTAAGGTGCTTGTTGACTGGGTGTTGGTAACCAGGGGTAAAAAATAAAGCAAAAAAATCCCGCTTTAAAGGCAGGATTTTTAAGGCTGAATATTACAGTCTTTTTAATTATTGTAATTACGATAATGATGGTCGTGATCGTCATGATCACGATGGTCATCATGGTCTCTCTCGTGATGTCTGTGGTGTTCGCGGTATTCAATTGAACAGCTTGACATAGCAACTGAAGCAAAAATCAGCAGTGCTATTAATCTTATAATTTGCGTTTTCATGGTAGTAACATTGTTTTATAGATGTAAATAATACAACAGATTTTATGTAAAAAAGTTCGTTGTTATATTATTGACATAAATATTTTGAAATGGTTTAATTGAACTTAACCCGAATAGCCGCAGTAGGATACACCTGGAGCAGGTTTTCACTGGTTAATACGTGGTAGTACATATTGATCTTTGAACCCAAAGAAAAACCGTTAC
>JANYAB010000594.1 GCA_025355225.1 Bacteroidota bacterium | reverse complement strand
AAAAAAGGCTTAAGATAAAATCCTAAGCCTTTCACTATTCAAATCGACTAATATTTAATCACCCGACGCATGTTCCTGAATTTCCTCCTGCCTGAATAGTTTGGCGCTGAAGTAATCATTATTCATCCGTGAAATATTGGTTAAGCTAATTTCCTTTGGACATTCGGCCTCACAGGCGCCGGTATTGGTGCAACTGCCAAATCCTTCCGCATCCATCTGGGCCACCATTGATTGTGCCCGGCGATAACGCTCTGGCTGCCCTTGCGGTAACATAGCCAGCTGTGATACCTTGGCTGATACAAACAGCATGGCCGATGCATTTTTGCAGGCAGCCACGCAGGCCCCGCAACCTATACATGTTGCCGAGTTGAAAGCCTCATCGGCAATTACTTTCGGAATTGGTATCTCATTAGCATCCGGAACGCCACCTGTATTCACAGAAATAAAGCCTCCGGCTTGTTGTATCCTGTCGAACGCAGAACGATCAACCGCCAGATCCTTTATTACCGGGAAGGGGCCGGCCCTCCATGGTTCAATGGTAACAGTTTGCCCGTCGTGGAAGCTGCGCATGTGCAACTGACAAGTGGTGATGGCCTGTTTTGGACCGTGCGGATGGCCATTAATATATAAAGAGCACATCCCGCATATGCCTTCGCGACAATCATGATCAAAATATATGGGATCCTCGCTCTTATGGATCAGTCCCTCATTAACCACATCCAGCATTTCAAGGAATGACATATCCGGCGAAACGTTATCGGCCTTATAGGTCACAAATTTACCCGCTGTTTGTGCATTTTTTTGACGCCATACTTTCAGCGTCAGGTTCATGTTGTTAGTACTCATTTTATTAGATTTGAGTTGATTAGGTTGAGTGGTTGAATAAGTGAGTAGTTAGGAATACAACTCAATCAACTTATTCAACCTAATCAACTATTCACTACTTATAACTCCTTTGTGTTAAATGAACATTTTCAAATACCAATTCTTCTTTATGTAGTACCTCCGGCTTGTTATCGCCTTTATATTCCCAGGCAGATACAAACGCAAAGTGTTCATCATCACGAAGTGCTTCACCCTCTGCGGTCTGTGACTCAAGCCTGAAGTGACCACCACATGATTCCTTGCGTAATAAAGCATCATCAACCATCAATTCACCAAGTTCAAGGAAATCGGCAACCCTGCCTGCTTTTTCCAGCGAAGAATTTATCTCTTCATTTTCTCCCAATACGATAGCATTTTTCCAGAAATCGGTGCGAAGATCTTGTATCAATCCTTTAGCTTTCTTCAGACCAGCTTCTATACGGGCCATACCACAGTATTCCCACATAATATGACCCAGCTCGCGGTGATATTCATCCACTGTTTTTGTGCCCCTTAACGCCAGTAGTGTATTAATTCTTGTCTCCACCTCTTTTTTTGTTTGCTCAAAAGCAGGGTGTTTGATATCGATCGGTTTTGGGCCGATGGTTGCCAGGTAATCGCCTAAAGTGTATGGAATTACAAAATAGCCGTCGGCAAGTCCTTGCATTAATGCGGACGCACCCAGACGGTTGGCACCATGATCTGAGAAATTAGCCTCGCCCAAACAATATAAGCCGGGAACATTGGTCATCAGGTTATAATCAACCCAAAGGCCGCCCATAGTATAATGCACTGCCGGATATATCCGCATAGGTAATTTATACGGATTCTCGTCGGTGATCTGATAATACATATCAAACAGGTTACCATATTTGGCCCTTACCGCATCCTCGCCTAAACGCGAGATTGCCTCGGCAAAATCAAGGTAAACAGCCACGCCCGAAGCACCGACACCCCTGCCTTCATCCACCATTTCCTTGGCATTACGCGAAGCAACGTCGCGTGGAACCAGGTTACCAAAGGATGGATATTTTCTTTCGAGAAAGTAATCCCGGTCTTCTTCCTTAAGGTCAGTAACTTTTAATTCGCCTTTCTGCAATTTCTTTGCCAGCTCAACTGTTTTTGGCGCCCATACCCGACCATCGTTACGCAACGACTCAGACATCAACGTTAGTTTAGACTGATGATCTCCCGAAACGGGTATACAGGTAGGGTGAATTTGTGTATAGCACGGGTTACCAAAGAAAGCACCACGTTTATGTGCCCTCCAGGCGGCAGTTACGTTGCAGCCCATAGCGTTGGTCGACAAGTAAAATACATTACCGTAGCCGCCGGTCGCTAATAATACGGCGTGGCCAGAATGGGTATCAATTTTACCTGTTTCTAAATTACGGGTGACAATGCCTTGTGCCTTACCGTCGACCACTACTACATCCAGCATTTCGGTGCGGGTATACATTTTTACTTTGCCGGCATTGATCTGGCGGTTCAAAGCTGAATAGGCGCCCAGCAATAATTGTTGTCCAGTTTGTCCGCGGGCATAAAAGGTACGCGAAACCTGCGCACCACCAAATGAACGGTTATCAAGTAGCCCGCCGTATTCACGCGCAAAGGGAACACCCTGCGCGACGCACTGGTCGATAATTTTTACTGAATTTTCAGCAAGTCGATATACGTTTGCTTCACGCGCTCTGAAGTCACCGCCCTTAACGGTGTCGTAAAATAAACGCTCGACACTGTCACCATCGTTTCGGTAATTTTTTGCCGCATTAATTCCGCCTTGCGCCGCGATACTGTGGGCA
>JANYAB010000584.1 GCA_025355225.1 Bacteroidota bacterium | reverse complement strand
TTGTAATTATTGTTGCTATTGTGGTTGCGGCGAGCAGTGATAAACATCCAGAGATTGATTCGGATTCGGTTCTTCACATCGCATTTAACTATCCGATACCCGAAAGAACACCCAATAATCCATTCTCCGGTCTTAGCTTCTTAGGCATCGACGGCGATAAAGCAATTGGACTGAACGATATACTTGCCAATATAAAAAAGGCAAAAAACGACAGCAATATTAGAGGGATTTTTCTGGACGAAAGTTATATGCTTTCGGGGCAGGCAACTACCGAAGAGATACGCAAAGCACTTATCGACTTTAAAAAATCGGGGAAATTCATTATCGCTTACTCCGAAGTTTATACCCAGGGATTTTATTACCTGGCCTCGGTAGCTGATAAGGTTTATATCAACCCCAAGGGCATTTTCGAATTCAGGGGGTTCAGTTCGGAAATCACTTTTCTGAAAGGCACATTAGATAAATTAGGTATCGAAGCGCAGGTTATCAAGGTAGGTACCTATAAAAGCGCTGTGGAACCATTTATACTCAATAAAATGAGCGATGCCAACCGGATGCAGGTTAATTCGTACCTGGGTTCGTTATACGATTACTTTTTAACGGGTATTAGTAATAGCCGCAATATAAATAAAGACTCTTTATTCAATATAGCCAACAATTTAAGCATTCAAGCCCCCGAAGATGCATTAAAGTACAAACTGGTTGACGGGTTAAAATACAAAGATGAGGTGCTGGACGAGTTGAAACAGCGTACTGATGTTAAAACCAAATCAGATCTCCATAACGTTGAAATGAGTGATTATACCGGTACCGAGACTAAAAGTGATGGCGACAAAAAAGATGGCAAAAATCGTATTGCCGTTATTTACGCTACCGGCGATATTGCAGGTGGCGACGGCGATGAAAACAGCATAGGTTCCGAAAAAATATCCGTAGCGCTTCGTAAAGTAAGGCTTGACGATAATGTCAAAGCAGTGGTATTGCGCGTAAATTCTCCGGGGGGAAGCTCATTAGCATCAGATGTGATCTGGCGCGAAGTAATGCTAACCAAAAAAGTAAAACCAATTATTGTATCAATGGGTGACGTTGCCGCATCAGGAGGATATTATATTGCCTGTGCTGCGGATTCAATTATCGCTGAGCCAAATACCATCACCGGCTCCATCGGCATATTTGCCATCATTCCTAATCTGCATAAATTATTTAATGATAAACTGGGGATCACCTTTGATGGTGTAAAAACAGGGAAATATGCCGATTTTGGAGACATCAGCAGGCCTCTGTCACCCGGAGAAAAAGCCATTTTGCAAAACAGCGTTAACCGTGGCTACGACGATTTTACCAAGGCAGTTGCGGACGGGCGCCACAAAACACAGGCTTACGTTAACAGCATTGGCCAGGGCAGGGTTTGGACGGGCACCCAGGCTTTGAAAATCGGATTGGTAGATCGTTTGGGAAATATTAACGATGCTATACACTCTGCAGCAAAAAAAGCTAATCTAAAAAGTTATAAACTGGAAGCTTATCCCGAACAAAAAAGTTTCTTTAACAAATTTGGCTCTGGTTTAAGTACCCAAATGAAAACTCACTTTATAAAGTCTGAACTGGGAGAAAATTACAGATACTACGACCAAATCAACAACCTAACCCAAATGATGCGTACACCGCAGGCAAGGATGCCTTATGATGTGGTGATAAAGTAGTTTTTTGGGTCCATGGTTGATAGCCATTTTTCACCATGAAAAAGAATTATCTAAAAAACCCAACCCATATTGCGTAAAACTACATACGAAAATACCGTTAAAACACGGGTTGTGGCGCTTGTTTTATTAAACTACTTTGAGGCCGTTGCTTGTTGCAACCTAAACCTTAATTTTTTCCATGAAACAGCCTTATCCTAGACCTTTAACTTTCCGACTGGTTGCTGCATTATTAGTAATAATTGCTGCTTTAGTAACCCATAGCTGTAAAAAGGATAAACCGGAAGTAAAATCACCATTAATTACGATTACTGACCCAATGGTAAGCCGGGCAAAGCAATGGTACGACAGTGTTTATACATCGGTAAGCAATACTAAACAAATCACACAAAGTACCGGCAAAAACAAAGCATGACCTGAGTAAAAAATTTCTGCCAAATTGGGCCAAAGCAAATACCTTTACAAAAGACGGTATTACTTATATTGAAATTCCGGCGATAAAAAACGGGGACATGGCTATTTCTTTTACAAAACCTAAGGATACTGTTAATTTCGATTTAAGTAGGTCAGGATCTTTAACGGATCTAGTCATCGTGAAAGGACAAAATAACTTCAATATGTATGTCATGACGATACTTGCCGATACATCCTACCTTAAAGGCGATTACAGTAAACTGGAAAAAAACACTTACCAAAAATTGGATACGAACTTTACCGGGGCGGTCTTCTTCAACCAAATGAATAGTACATTTGCTAACGGCTGGCGTTATCAAAATGGTAAGATCATTCGAACGCTTTCGCCCTATACAGGAATTGGTGGTCAAACGATACAAAGCATTAGCAGTAACAAACTAAAAGTTGACGAGGAATCACCATGCGGTGTCATAGTAGGCGTGCTCGTATATGAAGACTGTTTGCAATTTCCAAGTGGCGCACCATTGTGCTACTATAGCTCGGATGTCAGTGTTATGGATGATTGTCCTTATACAGCTGGAGGGGGTTCCGATGGAAGTTCGACAGGTGGAATATCCTCATCATCGTCACCATGCTCGCCTCCACCTGCAAATGCGTCTATTAATACGGGGCATTTAATAGTTAACGTGGCTATGCCTCCGCCTGGCGGTGGGAGTACTTGCACAACTACAACAACGACTATTTTAACCATTATTAATCCGTGTGCGCAACTTTCAAGGATAACGACATTGGCCCAAAATGCCGGTATTGTGCAGGCAAATAATCAGATATATAATGATATAGGTACCGGGCATGAGTATGGCAATGAAGATAACTTGTCCAGCTGGCCATCGAATGGTAGCTATGTGTCGACACCAGTTAGAACGGATTTTAACGACACTCAATTTACTACCAACTTTACATGGAACGCTACCAATGGATATACTGTTAATATATCACATGAGCATCCTGGCGGAGGCGCACCATCACCGGCTGACGTTTTCCAGCTCTTTATTAATTCTAATAACTCAAATCTGGACATTGCCGGAC
>JANYAB010000583.1 GCA_025355225.1 Bacteroidota bacterium | reverse complement strand
AAATTAAATAAATGTCTTTAGGCTTGGCAATAAATACACTTTGATCAATGATGAAATCTTCATTTATAATCGTGCAATTTAATTTAGAGCCAAGTACTTGTCTCATTATGATTCGCGGCCCAGTGAAAAATTTTGATTCTCGTGGTGCGGCTAACCAAGGCCCATAACTAATAAAGTATTTGTTATCCCAATGGTAATTATAACTATTTACGTGCCGCCCTCTAATTTCAGGCAAAAATGTATCATCTTTTTTAAATGAAGCATGATAAACTTTATTTCTGATTGTATCGTCAGATTGGCCCCGAAGTTTATCGTAAGGATTCACGCCTCTCGTGATATCAGCTATATCTTCAAGTTTAACAGATTGAATCTTTATCTTTTCTATGATTGTTTGAACTTCAATATTGGAACTTATATCAAATACAAATCTATCATTTGTAAGAAATCGGGTTTGATCAATAGCATGTTTAAAAGCAGGCAGCAAATTATAAAATTCATAAACACAAATATTTGAATTTATGCCTCCTTTTTTAGCAATAAATATTAATGTATCGACAGATGCTTCATTAAACACATTTTCCAGATTAGGAAAAATTGATTCAAAGTTGACGGCATCCAAAAGAAACTTTCTACAATTAGAAAAAGTCATGTTCTTAAGCCACGAATTAGGTGTGATGTAAGCTATTCTCCCTTTTTCCTTCAATATGTTTATTCCCTTTTCCATAAACGAGACATATAAATCAAGCTGATATTGTGAAGTAATGTAAGCTTGATTCAAATATTCCATAAAGCTTTTTGGGAAGGCTTTGCTTGAAAGATACGGCGGGTTTCCAATAATCACATCAAATCCCACAAAATCGCCATCATCATTCAACACCTCCGGAAACTCAAACCGCCACTCAAAGGCATTTTGATAAATTTTATTGCTTTTAATATCAGCTATTTCCGCGCCCAATTTGTTTATTTCATCTTCTAACTTTTTACGGTCTTTTATTTGCGCGGGGGTCAGTTCGGTAAAAAGCTTGTCGGTTTTATATTTATTGTACAGTTCGGTGCTCTTTTTATCCAGCGTTTTTATTTTAGGGTCGTTTGCGCTGATCTCAGTTCTGAAATCACTTTTTATCGTGGCACTCAGTCGCTCCATTTCGCGCTTTTCTTCTTTATTTTTTGCTTCGCGATAGGTTTGCACGGCAATTTTGTAACTGTCGATGCTATACTTGCTTTTCTTTAAAGCCTGTTTCAAATCGGCATCCAGCGCAAAGCGGCTGATGAGCGAATTACCTATCTTAATATTAATATCAATATTGGGCAGGGTTTCCAGTTCGCGTACATTGTCAACCTCAACTTTATAGTAAGCATTCTTCAGCAATTCGATCCAAAGCCTCAACCGGCATATTTTAACAGAATTGGGGTTAATGTCCACCCCGAAAAGGCAGCCCTCTATAATGGCTTGCTTTTCGTGGAACAACGTTTCCTGTACGCGCTGGCTTTCTTTGTTATTCGGGCTGTATTCAAAAATATTGCCGTTATCATCGGTAACAATCAGTTCGTCGTTTACTACCTCGATGTAGTAATCGCGCAGCATACGGCCGTCTTTATCCATCAGCACCTGCAAATCGCTTTTTATGGCGATCATCTCATTCAGGGCCGATACCAGGAAATGGCCGGAGCCTACAGCGGGGTCACAAATTTTCAGGCTATTTATTAGTGCATTGGCATCTTTTTTATCCTGTATCTTGTTGTATAACTCGTTATATTCTTTACAGTCCCAGCCTTTTGCCTCATTAAACTTTTGGACCACGGCGCGGCGTATCGTTTCGCGGCACATGTACATGGTAATAAAGCCGGGTGTAAAAAAAGAGCCGTCTTTATAGCCATTTATCTTTTCGAATATCAACCCGAGCACCGATGCGTTGATCAGTTGTTTATTGTCCTCCTGTATCTCTTCGGCGCCTTCACTGCTAAAATCATAAGCGTTCAAAAATTCAAACAAATAATCCAGCGTATTCAGGCTGCCTTTAAGCGCTTTGCCGTTATCCTCTTTTAGTACGGTCGCGCCAAGTAAGGGCAGTTGTACATTGTCTTCGAGGTTATT
>JANYAB010000056.1 GCA_025355225.1 Bacteroidota bacterium | reverse complement strand
CCGGTAAAAAACTGGACAGCTTACCTTAACGTAGCTTCGGGTGCAACTTCTGGTACCATATTCGATTTAACCACTGCTTACCAGATCACCGATGCTTTTAAATTAGGTTTAAACGCGGCTGATTTTAGCACAGCCCATGGCGGTAATGGTTACCAGGGTGTTGCCTTATACCCTCAATTAGCGGTATCAAAATCAGTTACTTTTGGTGTAAGGGGAGAGTACTTTGCATATAAAAATGGCGGAGGCAATGTAAACGGAATAACTATTACCTCAAATATAAAAGCCGGCCCATTAACTTTCATACCCGAAATCAGGTTTGATTCTAAGAGCAGCGACTTTGCGATACCATTTCAAGATAGCAATGGTGCCACAACAAACAGCGCCGCACAATTTTTACTGGCCGCAGTTTACGCTTTCTGATAGTTTAATGAAGTAAAACCATGATTAAAGATAAACACGAACATTTTTTTATAATTAATTATTGTTTGTTAATTATAGTTTAGTTTGATTGGAGTTCGTGTAATAAAAGGGGGTGTTCGCATCCCCTTTAGTGGGTTTAAAAAAGTTGATTTATTATCGGGTTTCTGATTAATGTAATTAACTTAATCCCACCGATCAATTATAACCTAATGATAATGGATGAAGAAAATAAAGAACAATCGGTAGAACATTTCCTGGAGCTGATCAAGCGTTCAAGGCGCGGCAAGTTTAAAATCTATATCGGCATGAGTGCCGGTGTAGGTAAAACTTACCGTATGTTATTGGAGGCACATGCCTTGTTGCGCAGTGGTATTGACGTGAAAATTGGATACATCGAAACGCATAATCGCAAAGAAACAGAAGCGCTGATTGAAGGTTTGCCGGTTATACCGCGTCGCAAATTATTTTACAAGGGCAAAGAACTGGAAGAAATGGATTTGAAGGCAATTATCAGCCTTCGACCCGAAGTGGTTATCGTAGACGAACTTGCCCATAGCAATATTGAGGGCAGCCAGAACGAAAAACGGTGGCAGGATGTACGAGACATTTTTAATGCAGGTATAAATGTGATAAGCGCTGTTAATATCCAGCATATTGAGAGCATCAACGAAGAGGTGGAGAAAATAACAGGAGCTTCTATCAATGAACGCATCCCCGATAAGGTGTTGCAACTTGCTGATGAAGTAGTGAACATTGACCTAACTGCCGATGAACTGATTGACAGGCTGAAAGAAGGTAAAATTTATGATGAAAAGAAAATACCGCTTGCACTAGGTAACTTTTTCCAGGCCGAGCGATTATTGCAGTTGCGCGAATTGGCCCTCAGAGAAGTTGCCCACCAGCTGGAGCGTAAAATTGATACCGAGATACCTAAAAATATCAAGCTGCGGCCCGAGTTATTCATGGCCTGCATCAGTACTAATGACGAGTCGGCTAAAATAATAATCCGTAAAACGGCGCGGCTGGCTTCTTATTACCGATCCAAATGGTATGTGTTGTATGTTCAGACATCGAACGAAAGCAGCGACAAAATTAACCTGGCATCGCAGCGACATTTAATAAATAACCTGAAAATGGCCACGCAATTAGGTGGAGAAGTGCTGAAAATAAAAAGCGATAACATTGCCAAAACTCTTTGGGAAACTGCTGAAAAATATGATATTACCACCATCTGCATAGGTAAACCAAGGTTTAAATTCTATCAACTGGTAATGAAAACCGCGGTATTTACCCAACTATTAAAAAAAATGTCTAAAACAGATATTGACCTTGTAATATTATCATAATGACTATTAAAAATAAACTTCGGACAGGTATTGGTTTCCTGTTTTTGCTGGCATCCATTTGTTGCAGCTTGTCTATTTATTATTTAAATCGCCTGTCGGCCGATGCGAGTGTTATCCTAAAGGATAATTATGAAACACTGCAATTTGTAAAAAACATAGGCAATGCTTTGGATCAAAATGAGTTGAGGCTTGATGCCCGGCAGATCAACACAATTGAAAGCAACCTCATAAAACAGGAACACAATGTTACAGAACCCGGCGAGCAGCAGCTTACAGATTCGTTACGTTCTAAATATGAGCAACTAAAGCTGCTTGCCAATGATGCCACAAAGCAAACTATTTTACGCTGGGAAGTGCGCAAACTGCTTTACGGCATCATGCAATTAAACATGACCGCTATTGAACATAAAAACGCGGTTGCCAAGGAAACCGCAAGCAGCGCTACCTTACTGGTTGCACTGATAGGAACATTCCTGTTCCTGGTTTCGTTCAGCTTTGTGGTGAACTTTCCCGGCTATATTGCCAACCCAATAAGAGAGCTGACAGAGCGGATACAGGAAATATCCAAACGCAATTATCACCAGCAGTTAAATTTTAAATCGAATGACGAGTTTGGTGAATTGGCACAGGCGTTTAATACCATGACTTTTAAGCTTGACGAGTATGAGCACAGTAACCTGGCAAGTATCATGTTTGAAAAGAAACGCATCGAAACCATTATCAACTCTATGCACGATGCCATTATTGGGCTGGATGAGAGATCGTTCATCATATTCGTAAATGAAGTAGCCTGTACATTGGTGGGCATGAGTGAAGTAAATCTAATTGGCAGATATGCGCCTGATGTAGCTATGGAAAACGACCTGCTAAGAAACCTGCTGGTAACCGACCAAAATAAGATGAAGATATATGCCGATAATCGGGAAAGCTATTATTCAAAGGAAACATTGTCCGTAGTCAGCAAGGAAAGAGTGATCGGTAAGGTAATTATACTGAAGAATATTACTGAATTTCAACAATTGGACGAGGCCAAAACCAATTTTATTGCAACCATTTCGCATGAATTGAAAACACCAATATCCTCTATAAAAATGAGTCTGAAATTGTTGGAAGACGAACGTGTTGGAACTGTGAACACCGAGCAAAAGCAGTTAATGGAAAATATTGAAGATGACACCCGTCGCCTGCTACAAATAACCGGCGAACTGCTGGATATGGCACAAGTTGAAACGGGTAAACTTCAACTTAACTTTGGCAGCACCCATCCTAAAAACATCGTTGATTATGCCGTAAAAGCAGTGAAAACCGCCGCTGAGCAAAAGCATGTTGAACTAAACGTAAAATGCGACGATAGCCTTCCGGAAGTGAGCGCCGACCTGGATAAAACCACTTGGGTGCTAATTAACTTGCTTTCGAACGCAATAAAATATAGCCACGAAAAGTCAGTGGTTGATCTTATCGTAAAAAAACATAAAAGAGATGAGATTGAATTTTCTGTCGCTGACCATGGCCAGGGGATAGAAAACAAATATTTGCCGCGCATATTTGAAAGGTACTTTAAAGTGCCTGGCGCTACAATTGATCAAACCGGGACCGGATTGGGACTCGCAATCGCTAAAGATTTTATCGAGGCGCAGTCAGGAAAAATAGGGGTTGAAAGCGAATTGGGTGAAGGGAGCCGGTTTTATTTTACTTTGAAGAAAAGTAATTAGTAAACGCAGGTTGTTTGGCTTTGAGTCTATGATTTCTAAATATTTCTTTGTTGCCCTGTAAGAGCGAAATGACCGAAGGGGTTAGGCAGGAATTCCTAATCCCTCCAAATCAATTTTTAACTGTTCAGCTGTAGTAAAATGAATGCATTGTAAACCTAATTTTTGGGCGGCCAGTATATTACGGTAATTATCGTCAATGAACAAGGCATCTCCAGGTTCTACCTGGTAACGGTTGAATAGGATCTCGTAAAATTCCGGGGTCGGTTTCCGCATTTTTTCCGCGCCTGAAACCACAATTCCATCAAACCAGTTTAAAAATTCATACCTGTCTAAAGCTATCGGGAATGTCTCGGCTGACCAGTTGGTAAGGGCCAGAATTTTATAATTGTTGCTTTCCTTTAATCGCCTGAATATTTCAACGGTATCATGAAAGGCGTCGCCAAGCATCTCATCCCAGCGGGCATAAAATGCACGAATATTTTCTTCGTGTTCTGGAAATTGCTGAATCAATATTTCCGTTCCCTCATCCAATGGTCGACCAGCATCCTGCTCCTCGTTCCAATCGGAAGTCGTGATATCAGCCAAAAAAATTTCCATTTCAGCCTCATTACTGAAAATTGTACGGTACATATACCTCGGGTTCCAGTCTATTAAAACCGCGCCGAGGTCGAAAATGATAGTGTTGATCATGGTGTTAAAATCGCCGCTAAATAAACACTTTTAATTAAATTATAGTTTAGTAAATTAGAAGTATTAAAATATCGCTATGCTAACAAAAGAAGAAGTAATTAAAAGTGTTAATGAATTACCCAATGAATTCAGTTTTGAAGATATCCTTGACAGGCTATTGTTACTGGATAAAATCGAAATTGGGTTGGAACAATCTAATGCATCCAACACAGTTTCATCTACCGAAGCAAAAGAAAGTTTATCGAAATGGTTGAAGTAAATAGCGTATTAATGCCTTTTCCA
>JANYAB010000515.1 GCA_025355225.1 Bacteroidota bacterium | reverse complement strand
AATAACTACTTTTGTACACGCTTCTACAGCATTCGCTGCGTCCCTTCGCCAGCAGTTTAGGTGGTCAGTTTGCCACGGAATTGGGTGGTCAGTTTCTCCGAAATATACATGCAAACCAGTATTCTTCAATGAATACTGGTTTTTTTCGCCTATACGGCATTATCGAAAGTATCCCGCAATCCGACACAAAATTAATTACTGTCTTTAATTAAGAAATCAAATTGCAATCCACTTGTTAACATTAAATTAATATTGAGGAAATGATGAGTTAATCTCGTAGTTGTAATTTTACATCGTTATCAACTCACGTCCAATGAAAGCAAACATTGTTAAAACTTTCATATAAAGAGTACGTTAATTCTCATAACAAAACTGAAAGCCATGGAAAACAACGTTAAAACAGAAAAGCAGAAGAAAGAAGAAGTGCAAATAAAGGATATTTATAAGGACGAATATTGGTCAAAAAAATATGATGTTTCCACCGATCAGCTTGAAAAAACGGGCAAAATTGGAATTTATGATAAAATTGTTGAAGCCAGTATCAGAAATAAAAGTTTCAGCCTTTAACGTCTAAAGCAGAGACCTCCAAATGGGGACGAAGAGCCTCGCGACGATACGCTAAAAGTATCGGGTCGTCAGTTATTAATATCTACCTTACGTAAACGCTTCTCGGGAAACTGAGAAGCGTTTCGTTTTTATTTGCTTTAATTCAACAGGATGTATAAAAATTTCAAAGGGCAGTTCAATTATTTTCTCAAATAATTTGGTTTAAGATCATTGTGAACAGGTTGAAGTATGTGCTGTGCCAGCGGGGGCAGATATGATAAAGAGTGCTTTACAATAAATATTGTAAGTTAATCGGGAGCTTTCGTGACAGTGTGATGGTGAACGTGAACAAGATCGGGGGTAGGAGACCATAGTCGATAGTCCATTGCGTTATTTATCGCTACGGACAAAGTGGACGCTCATTTGAAATAAACGCAGCCGCATAGTAATCAGGATGGTGTTATACCCAAATCCGAAATCGAAAATCCGCAATCCGAAATCGAAAACCTATTTCCTCGCCGCCGCATTCTCCTCAAGGATATGCGTCATCATAGGGCGATAAAATTCCCAGAAAAAGCTTTTGCGCTCTGATGGATCTTCGGTATTATAGAACATCCATTTAAAGAAGCTTATACCCCTGAAATAGGAGGTATTGAGTCCGATGGGGTTATCACAGAAATCTCCCGAAAAATAGTAAAACTGGTAGTCTTTATCCTTATGCATAATAATGGCAGGGAAGGTAGTGGGTATACCGTATTTTTTTAATTCGGCGACACCATTGGCGTTAAGGCTGAGGTCAAACCGGGATACAGCATGGTTTACAGAAAGATCAGGACTGATAACATCGAACCAAAAAGGGTATTTCATCCTTACCGGCAGGGATAGTTTCTTTTGCCCATAGCCAAACGTTATAATATGCGGCACAGGGTCGGTTAAATGGGTGCTGTCTTCCAGTACCACAATCTGGTCGTCATTGCTCACAAATGCCAGCCCGGCTCTATGGAAGGGCCATTTATGACCATGCTGATTCTTGTAATTGCCGATCAGCCACTTAGGTAATTCCTTATTTACTGCGGTATCAAAACTGTTAAAATAGCGTGCTGTCCAGCCGGTCCAGTGCATCGCAAAAAGTTTTTCAAATTTATTTCGGTTATCCGCGTTGGTGGGTGAGCCGATGGTGTTGAATTCAGTAATGATCAGCTTGTGCTTAGCTTTCATGTCCTGCAAAAGCTCTATATCCTGCGCACTCATGCCACCATACAAAATTCCCGACCGTTCGTTGTTACCTTTTTGACTATACCATTCATTCTTATAAATGCCATAGGTATCGGCAAAATAAACTGCGTCAGCATCGTTGCTTAAAGTTTTTAATTGATCAGACGAAAATCTTTCTAATCCTTTAAGCTTGAATTTTTCATTTTCCAAAGGAAAGAAACCATAGTAATCATGCTCTATTTGATAACGCTCAGTAGCTGTTTTGGTAAAGCGGTGATTGTTGAGGACCCAGTCAAGTGAAATATGTTCCTGTCCGCCCTGGTTCAACACTGTTTTATCAATAATTGCAACAACCAGTTTCGTCTTTGGGGTAAATAGCCAGCCAAGCCACATCCATAAAGGAAATAATATTATAAAAGGAATGAAGAGTAAATAGAGTTTTTTCCTGGTCATGTAATTAAAATCTCCTTTGATAACCTATGCCTATATCTAACTGGTTGCCATGCGTTTGGAATTGATATTCCTGGTTGTCGAGGCTGGCGTTGATAAATAAAATATTTAATCCTTTAAAAGAATGCCTGTACCCGGCCGAAATATTATTGGACGTGAGTTTATAGTTATTGCCGCCGTTAAGCAGTATGATATTACGAGGATCATCTGGAGAAACACCAGTGCCTATCCCAAATGATAGGTAATCATCAGCGCCCCCGGTATAATATCTTAAATGAAAGGTATAAGATTGCGAAATAGAGCTGTTTGACGGCGTTAGATATGTGCGGAAATTAAACCAGAAACTGCCATAATACTTGCCAAGAGAAGCGGTGTATATCCAGGTCGGCCCGCTAAAATAAAGGTATCGGAAACCAGCCTCACCTTCAAAGCTTGCTGGCAAATTTGCGTACAATGAGAAACCCGACCTATATTTAGGGAATACACCGACATTGCCCGAGTATCCGCCGCTTACATAAGCATAAAAAGTTTTAGAAATATGGGGATAGGCATCAACCTCGTATTGCAAGCCGTTTGTATTAAACCTGTTGGCGTAATTTATCCGGCCAATAACAGAGCCAAAGCTGGTTTGCCTACTGTAATCAATACTGGCCAGTTGCCATGGGGCACTAAATTCTTTGTCGAAATAAATGTAATCATAGGTTACACCAATTTTATTTACCGAAGAGTTATCTCTAACCCTCGCAGCCAATGCGCGAGCACCTGTATTGCCGGGGTCGGTTTTAATCAGGGTGTCAAGGGTGCCGTTGGCTTCTTTATACCGGTGCAGGTCATTCAATACTTTGGCCCTTAATAATAACAGGTCTTTTGATTGAGGATGATATTTTAAACCGTCAGCAACGGTTTGCAGGGCCTTTGGTGAATTGCTGTTCCAATATTCCAGGCTGCCATACGCAAAAGAAGCGTCTTCATTATCTGGATGCTTGCTCAATACCAGGTTGAATTCTGCACGGGCACTATCTGTTTTATCAGACCAGGTATAAAGCCTGCCCAGGAAAACACGGATATCCGAATAATCCGGACTTTTTGCCAGGGCTTGTTTACTTAACCCTACTGCTTTAGGATAATCTTTCTTATCGAAAGCAGCTTTGCGGGCCTGTTGGAAAAGTTCATCCGAAGATAACCCAGTTTGCGCGGAAACTTCATTTAAAGAAATGATCAGCAGAAAAAGAAAAAAGTAAAATCTACAATTCATACGATGCGGAACGCCTGCATAAGTTTTTATGATTGCCATTATACGATAAAAACAGGAGCGATGTTCTATTTATAACTAATTAATAAACAAATTATAGCAGAGGCTATTTCGACGGGGTAACCTAAATCTTTTTAATTTTAAAAACCTTCGACTTCTTAAAACTTTTACTACTTTCATGCTATAAACCAAATCTTCCTGATATGAAAGCCTTTTTATTCAGTCTGTTATTTTTCGTTTCGGGTTATTCTTTTGCACAGCAAATGCCAGCCCGCTGGGACGAGCTTACCG
>JANYAB010000486.1 GCA_025355225.1 Bacteroidota bacterium | reverse complement strand
GCAAAGGGCATATTATTTAATTTTTGGTTGATTGAGTTGGATTAAGTTGATTGCGTTAGAATAAGTTGAAAATGTAATTTTATGCAACCTGATCACCAACTCACTAATTATTCAGTGTTAAAAATTTAACCGGGTTAATTGGTTTCCCGTTTTTCCTAACCTCATAATGCAAATGTGCTCCGGTGGAGCGGCCTGTAGAACCTACTTTTCCGATCACATCACCTGTGCTTACTTCTTGGCCTTCCTTCACATTAATGTGCGAAAGATGCCCATAAAGGGTTTCAAAATCATTTTTGTGCTTAACAATAATACAGTTGCCATAACCGCCCTTCCATCCGGTAAAAATCACTTTGCCATCGGCGGTGGTTTTAACGGGATCCCCCTTTTGACCTTTAAAATCTATTCCCGGATGTAATTCAGCACTTTCAGAATCAAAAGGGTTGCTGCGATAACCAAAGGCGGAAGTGATAGAACTAAGGCGGGGATAGCCCATTGGCGTAAATGCTACACTGTTAACCAAACGGGTCAAATACTCGTCATAAAGAGAGTATTTTTCATCATCGCTTAATTTTAATTCTGCCGCACTGCCGTCGCCGCCAACCGATTTTATTGAAAATCCTTTCAAACCCCTTTTTCTTAAGTAATCATTAATTTTTTGAAGTTTTCCCTGTATAGACTGTATGTATGTTGTAGCCGAACTTGTGCTGGTGGCTTTTGCGGGCGCCTGTATTGGAACAACCGTCCCCGAAGGGATTTTACTTTTCAGTTGAGCAATTTGCGTTAACAATTGCTGTTTTTCCTGCTCGTGTTTGCTGTCTTTTGAATTTAAATAAATAACAGTTCCCGCAAGGATCGCAATAAGGCATACTATACCTGTTATATAATGTCTTATTCGTTTTAAGTGTTTTGTTTTTACCCTGATGGACTGAGTTTGCTCCTGATTTTTGTTGACAATAATGATAGTACTAAAATTGGTCAGTTTTAGGTTCATGCTAAGTTAGGGTTTAATTAGGATACGCAATATATAACTATAGACGCATAAATGTCTAAAATATTTCTGTCTTTTTAATAATTTAACAATAAATTTAAATCCATTGTTACATATCAGGCAGTATAAGCCCTTATACGTTTTTCGTCAGCTTAATGTTATTATTACACTTTGAAATATTTAACTGTTAATCATTTGTTACCTTTACACAAAATTTAAAAAAAGAGATGATGTACCCGGAATATTTAGTTGCCCCAATGCGGCAGGATCTTACCAAGGTAGGTTTTGAAGAGTTAAAAGATGCGGATGCTGTAAAAGATGCTATTGAAAGTAAAGGTACCGTATTTATAATGGTAAATTCGGTTTGTGGCTGCGCTGCTGCTAATGCGCGCCCGGCAGCACAGATAGCATCACGGCACGACAAACACCCTGATAAATTGGTAACCGTTTTTGCCGGTATGGAAAAAGAAGCTGTTGATGCTGCACGTAACTACATGTTACCTTATCCCCCGTCTTCGCCTGCTATGGCTTTATTTAAAGATGGCAAATTGGTTCATATTATTGAGCGCCACCAAATTGAGGGCCGTCCGGCACAAATGATTGCTGATAACCTGATCGGTGCATTTGAGCAATACTGCTAATTCAAATTAAAGTATAAAGCAAAAAGCTGAAAGGGATTGATTTTCCTTTCAGCTTTTTGGTTTTGGCGCCATTGACCCTGAATTTATTTTTCTTTTCGAAATCAGATAACAGGAATATTTGGCTCCTCTGGTGGTTTTTTTAAATTTTTGCCAGGTACCAGTTTCTGTTCTTCAGCACCTGCCAGCATCTCCAGCAATCCGGGGCCGCTGGGATGTCCCAATGCCTCTCTTACAGGGTCTTCGCTTGCAGGTTTAACCCGTTTCTTTTTATCATTATCCGCTTTCATACTTTATAAACGAATTCAGGCTATGCTTTGTTTTATTGCCGGGCGACAGTTTGTGAGGACGTCGGCCGTGGAAAAAAATTAATTAGCCCCATATTGTAATTCTAAAGGAATTGGAATAGGATTTTTAGAATTCATGATAGTGGGTGTTAGATAAATTAACTTTAGGTCCCGGCCTCCATCTTTCTGGAAGTATTCCAGCCTTATCGGATAAAAACCTTTCCGTAAAGGCAAAATATATGATTTATTCACATCGTTGCCATGTAACCCATCATTGTCCATTACTAATTGGTTATCAAAGTATAACTTTGAGCCATCGTCAGAACTTAATCCAAAAATGTAATAGCCTTCTTCCCTGATCTCTATTTGGCCATCGATAACTAAGCCAAAGTTATTTTGACGGGGGAATTTATTTATGTCGAAATTTTTATCAGTTATGCCTGATTGCACGGGCTTCAATTTTTCAAAGTCGGGTAGTTTATCCCAGTCGCCTTCATAATAAGCATAATGGAAGCCCCCCGGCTTCATATTTTTTGTCGTTGATCTTGCGCGCAAAAATGTCCCCGCTTTAAATTCACCTGTCGTGGTTTTATTATACCTGTCCCTGTTCGAAAATAATTTCGCCTTAACTGTGGCCGGGCCAGATAATGTGATCTCGGGCGCCATTTTTGCCGAAGTCAGCATAGGCTCAGTTCCATCAATCGTATAATGGGCTTTTGAAGCGTCGCTGAAGTTCCAAATCTTAATTGGCTTATCTTTCAATAAAATCCCACTCATTGGATGGAATTCAGCCCCCTTCGTGCCGTATCCGGCATACGAAAATTTCAGTCCGTCGTACATGCTTTTAAGCCTTACAGAGCCATGGGTTTCTTCAGGGTAAGCAGTGAGTTTCCATATAAGGTCGGCCGGGGCATATTTTCTTAAGATGGTATCCATTGGGGGAATTCCCATACCCACTAAGCCCTCCCCTTCACGGCCAGTCATATAAAGTGTCCGGTGCATGTTAGCCAGACCGGGCAGTTTGTCGGTAGCTTGTTTGTTCATGTAATGCTTATCCCACCAAAAACTTGGGTCGGCCGCTATATAAGATTTAAAAACATTCGGCTCATTCAACAAAGCATACATCACAAACAAACCGCCATATGAATGCCCGAAAAGTGTATTGTCGCCATTTGAAGGATAGGTTTTATCGACGTATGGGATTAGTTCGTTTTTAAGAAAACTGAGGAATTTGTCGGCACCTCCGGATGTCTTTGGGTTGTCGACGTGCGTGGGTGTTAGATCCCGGTCCCTGTCAACATTCAAAACACCTACAATAATTGTTGGTGGCATATAAGCTTCACTCTCTATAAAATGCTGAATTTCCAGCGCGAGTTTTGTATTCCAGTCGCCATCAAGCACATACAGTACATCATATTTGTCAGTCGAGCCCGGCTTGTATTTTTCCGGCAGCAATACCTGTATAATTCTTTTCTCTTTAAGAATTACGGAATTAATGGAATCTCTTTTCCCCGGAAGATCCTGCGCTGAAGCAGTCCCTAATAATTGGCTTAGAATAATTATCGACCCAATTAAAAAAATAGATAATCTGTTATTCATTGTGATGGCCTTTTTTGATTTAATTATATGACGATGAAAACTACCCATTGGTTACAACCGTATTCATTTGTTTTTGGCTGACAAGAAGCATTTAACTGCCAACTGCGACTGCAAACTGCCCACTTACTTCACTCACTCCTTAAACTCTTAATCGGATTAACCAAAGCCGCCTTTATCGCCTGGAAACTTACAGTTACCATAGCTATCAGGATAATCAATCCACCCGAGATAGCAAATACCCACCATTGCAAAGGTGCACGGTAAGCAAAACCTTGTAGCCATTTGTCCATGGCATACCAGGCCACCGGAGTGGCTATGAGCAGGGCTATTATCACCAGCAACAGAAACTCCTGCGACAATAAACCGAACAACGACCGCACACTTGCGCCAAGCACTTTGCGGATACCAACTTCCTTTATCCGTTGCTCCGCTGTGAACATCGCCAGCCCTAACAGCCCCAGACAGGATATAAAAATGGCCAGGAAGGCAAATGCATTGGATAGTTTATTGATAATCTGTTCATTTTGGTACAAATTTCTGTACTGATCGTCAACAAAATCGTAAGACGGCGGGAAGGCGGGGTTGATCTGCTTGCACAATTTTTCAATACCGGCAACCGCCTCACGGGTTTTGCCAGGTTGTGTCCTGATCAATACGGCACCTGGCATATTTTCGCCATATTTAAATACCATTGGCCCTATGGGCGTGTGCATGGAGTGGAAATGAAAATCTTTAACCACGCCGATGATCTTGCCATGCGTTCTGAACAAAGTGAAGGGCTGGCCGATTGGATCCTTATATCCTGTTGCTTTTACGGCTGATTCATTCAGGATATAGTTTGCCGTATCTGCAGGGAAAGCCTTTGAAAATTCGCGACCTGCCAGCAATTTGATTTTCATGGTTTCCAAGTAATCGTAGCCGACTCCAACCTGGGTAAAATCGACACTCACCGTGTTATCCTTGCCTGTCCAGTAAACAGCCCCGGTGCTGCCATAACTGTCGGTAGGCGGTGCACTTACCCGGCTTACAGATTGTACACCCGGTATCCCAATGTCGTTAAGTTAAGGAAATGTTGAAAGAACACCACAGTTAGAACCGGGGTTTATTCCAGTTCTTTATGGTTACGAATCAAAAAACTGTGGTATGTCAGCAAACTTAAAAATCATTTCAGATTTACGGA
>JANYAB010000482.1 GCA_025355225.1 Bacteroidota bacterium | reverse complement strand
AGCACCAGGTCGGCATGGCAATCATTTACTTTGCTTTCATACCCTAAAAATTCGGTGAAGCTGTAAACCTCATATCCTTCGTCCTCTAATATTATGGTAGCTATATCTACTATATCTTGCTCATCCTCAATAATTAGTATTCGTTTCATTTAGTTTTAGTTAGGTAAAGTTTGTACGGACTTAGAAGGCAGAATGTTCACTTATTACACGGATTTTTCCAATTGCAGCTAACAGCTTAAAACCATTATTCATATTCAATACACCCTAACCAATATTCCCCTATTTTAGCGGCAGATAAATAATGGAATCACCCGCAGAAATATCCCCCGTTAAATCACCCCGCCAGATAAGGATAGCCAACGCCGTTTTCTTTTTTGTTTCGGGTTTTGGTTACACCACCTGGGCATCGCGCATACCATCTATACAACAGTCATTACATTTAAACGATGCGCAATTGGGTGCGGCGCTATTTGCCTTACCCATCGGTTTAATGGCAACCATGCCGGTCACAAGTCGTCTGCTGGCTACATTCAGCAGCAGCCGCATTATGCTTGTTGGGGTAGTGGCCTTTAACCTGATGCTTGGTTTGCTGGGCTTTACCACCCTTTACTGGCAATTTATTATTATTTTACTTTTCTTCGGCTCATCACGCAATTTGCTTAACCTATCCATCAATACGCAATCGGTTGGGGTGCAGGCGCTGTATAACAAATCTATTATTACTACCTTTCATGGTATATGGAGCCTCGCAGGGCTTGCAGGTGCTGCTTTGGGCTACTTAATGGTATATGCCAATGTCCCCACCACCTGGCATCTGCTGTCGGTGAGCATTGCGCTTTGCATTATGGCTTTTGCATCGTGGCCCAATACCCTGCATGAGAAACCTGCACCACGAGAGCATAAACCTATTTTTTTGCTGCCGGATAAAGCGCTGCTTAAATTCGCGTTGATCTGTTTCTCTTCTATGGCCTGCGAAAACGTAATGTACGACTGGAGCGGCATTTATATGCAAAAAGCGGTGCATACCTCAAAAACTACGTCGACACTTAGCTTTGTGGTATTTATGATAACCGTTACCATAGGCCGTTTTGCCGGTGATACGCTGGTAAACCGACGAAGTGTAAAATTTGTGCTCCAAAACAGCGGTATACTGATTGTTGCCGGCTTCGCAATGGCGATAGCGTTCCCTTACGCCATACCGGCCATTGCAGGATATGCGCTGATAGGATTCGGCGTATCGTGCATGGTTCCGCTGGTGTTCAGCATGGCGGGTAAATCAAAAACCATGAGCGGCGGCTCCGCAATAGCGGCGGTATCAACCGTAGGCTATTTGGGTTTTTTATTCGTTCCGCCATTTGTTGGCTTTGTGGCCCAGGCAGCCAACCTTCGCTGGGCCTTCGCAGTTATTGCAATGCTGGCTTTAGTAATTGTTTGGATGACCGGGAAAATTGAGGAGGAGTAAGCGGAGAACACCATTCATTTGTTCATAAACGGTAATTAATTATTTACTTTATTGTGCAATTCAAATTGTCATTGCTAACTTGCTTATTTGCTTAGATTATTTAAACCGCGAGAATTTGGCTAAAGCCCTGTTTTGATATCTTTTTACCCGTCGGCTAAAGCCCGACGGCAATGAATGTGACATAGCATGTAAATTCATTGTCGTCCCTTTTAAGGGATGGGTAGGTGAGCAACGAGGCAAGGGCTTTAGCCAAATTAACTGATTAGGGACGATATGAAATATGTAAACTATTATTTACTTTTGAGATTCCGAAACCAATATATGAAACCACTCGCCTTCATTGTAGAAAAAACTATTACAGGTTTTTCGGCGTATGCTGAGGATTTTGATAAATACGCGGTAGGAACAACCGGCCAAACGGTTACAGAATTAAAATCAAATATTTTGGAAGCAATTAACCTGCACCAGGATTATCATAATGGCAATTTATATCAATTTAATGATATTGTTTTAAGATACGATTTAGCCAATTTCTTTGCGTTTTATAAAGAGATCAATGCGAAGTCTTTAGCCAGGAGAGTTGGAATGAACCAATCTCTTCTATCTCAATACATTAATGGGAAAAAAGAGCCTTCCACTAAACAGGTACGTAAGATTTTGCAGGGAGTAAGAGAACTGGGAAAAGAATTAGCTGATTTAGAAATTGTTTAGATGGTTTTTAAATCAGTCATGAAAATTAAACAAGCATATTATTACCTATTTTATAGATTGTATTTAATGTTTCAAATGGGACCAGTGGTTGGTGATAGCGACTGGAAAGCTTCATCAATAATGTCCATGTTAGAAGCGTTAATATTCTTTGCCGG
>JANYAB010000471.1 GCA_025355225.1 Bacteroidota bacterium | reverse complement strand
TTAGAATTTCTTCTTTGGTTTTTGCCAGGGATTTTCCGGAATGATGATCCAGTTCGGCTATGGGTGTCGGTTTATCTTTAAAAAGATCCTGGATACCGGCATCGGCGATATCCACTATTTCGTTTACCATCTCCGAAAAGGGACGCATCCCTCCTATTGAGTAGGTAAATAACTTATCTTCCGGAAAAGCTTCAATCACCTGCCTTGTTAATTTTCTATGACCTTGCCAATGATTTAATATGGCGTTAGATGGGGTGAATCCTTCAACCGTATTGCCCGTTTGTTGTTTGATCAGATTGTTTTCCATTTTCGTTTTGCTTTTAAAATGATTTCATAGCAAAGAAACGCAGGCCCAGTGACAGCCCTATGTCAGCAGTGATAAAAGATATTTCGGGCTGATATTTTAGGGGATAAACCAGATGATTTGAATTTTGCAATTCAAGGATTGAAATTTGCAGACGAGCCAACCTTTTTGTGACATCTTTGTATTAACCGTAAAAACAAAATAAATATGGAATTGACCAACAACAAAATTTTGATTACCGGTGGCGCAAGCGGTATTGGCTTGGGGCTCACCGAAAGATTTATCCGGGAAAACAATACGGTTATTATTTGTGGGAGGCGGGGATCAGTCTTAAAAGAAGTTGCTGATAAATTCCCTTCAATAATTACCAAAGTATGCGATCTGTCAATTGAAGCGGAGCGCGTAGAACTTTTTAAGTGGGTGTCTGAGCATCACAGCGACTTAAATGTGCTGGTGAATAATGCGGGCATTCAGCAATGGATGACAATTTCTGATGATGACTTTTTTCAACGTGCAAAAAATGAGATTGTAACCAATATCGAAGCGCCGCTTCACTTAATGTCGCTCTTTATTAACCTGAAATCGTTAAAGACGATTATTAATGTAACCTCGGCTTTATCTTTTGTGCCTTTTACAAAAGTGCCGGTGTATTCAGCAACCAAAACATTTTTTCATTCGTTTACGCTCTCTGCACGTCACCTATTGAAATCAAAAAACATTGAGGTGATAGAAATGATCCCACCGGCATTGAACACCGATCTTGGCGGCAAAGGGCTGCACGATTTCGCGCCCCCTGTAAGTGATTTTATCCAATCCGTATTCGAACAATTAAAGGAAGGGAAAACTGAAATAACTTTTGGCTTTAGCGAGGCGATGACTAAAGGGGGCCCGGAAGAGATAAAGGCTGCTTTTAATAGGTTGAATCCGGGCTAAAAGTCATGATACTATTTCTAAACGTCAAGCAAAAAAAACCGCCAACTTATACAGTCGACGGTTTAGTTTTGCCCGGAAGAAGGTACTCGAAACCCTACGCCTCGCGGCGCCAGATCCTAAGTCTGGCGAGGCTACCAATTGATTCACCTTATACTAAACTGGCTTCCTTTTCATATAAAAGCTCTTTCTCGCCAAATAGTCTTTCTGCAATAATTCCCCTTTCTGTGCATACATCTACTAATTTATTGGACTGCACAATGGGATGAGACTCTGCGGTATATTTGATACTGCTGATAAACTCGCACCATGGTTCCAGCCCCATTGCGTATACATATATCTCTTTGGGGTTAAATATATCTACCAAAGCCATCCCCTTTTCAAAGTCAGAACCCGCCAGGCGCCGGCTGCCGTCCATGTCCCTGGCCAGCTTTTTGGTTAACAATGGCCCGTAAAGCCAGGTCAATGGCGCACCGTCGCATTCCATCCCTAAAAACATTACATCTACATCCCCTATTTGCGCATGAATAAGATCGTATAGCCTGCGCTCAATAATTCGCGAATCGGCCAGGAACAGTAACTTAAACGCACCGATCACTACGAGGTAGCAGCTCTTGGTGATGATGTTCATATCACAATGTTCGCCGATAAACGGCAGGGCAGTGATCACCGAATCCTTAAAGTTGATCGTCTCCATTTCGTCCATAGCAATCACGTTCTTAAAACCAACATGGTTAAACATCAGCTTTAGGTCCGGATCTTCCAGTTTTCCGCTATTAGTCCGTGGTACGATCAGGTTTTTTATCTTGTGCCGCAGTGGCAGTAAGGTTTCGAACAAGATATGGTCCTGGTGGTTGTGTGTAATTAATACATAATCGATCGTATCCGGTAGATCAGCATCCGAAAAATGCGCCACGTCCGAATGATAGCCGTAATAACTGATCAGCGGATCAACCAGGATACTGATGTCTTTGGTTTCCACAAGGATACAGGCATGCCCAAAATAGCGCATCCTGATCTTATCTCCCGTGTATTTTTGATAAGGGGGTGGCGGCGTTTCTGTAAAAAAGGTCTCAAATAACGCTTCCTGCGAGGCGGTGATCCCACATATCGCTTTCATGTAGTCGTAACTTTGCGGCTCCCTTTTCATTTTGGCCAGTTCGTCGATACGTGGGTCGTCAAAAGTGATATCCAGGTTCAGAACGTTCGGCTCATCAAGCCGGGGCGTGCTCAGGCAGAACGGACGCTCATCGTTATTGGTCAACCACAAAGCAATGCTTTGTGAACTTTTATT
>JANYAB010000468.1 GCA_025355225.1 Bacteroidota bacterium | reverse complement strand
TAGTAAAGATATTTTAGAAAAAGCTAAAGAACAAGCGCCTCAACTTTACGATGCATCCTTAGCTATGTTGATAGCTATGATTGAAATGGCAAAAATGTTAGGACTGATACCTCGAAGCGCATCATTTTTTAGTATGATAATTGCCTTTTTTTTAAAAATCACCCAAAAGTATGACCCGAAACATAACCCGTTACTGCAATTTTGGACAGGATTTAAAACTTAATTAAAAAACAATGAAAAAAAACATTTGGGCTTGCGGGCTTATTGGCGGAATAGTAGCCGCCTCATGGGGCGTTGTTGGCGAAGGAGTGTTGAGCGATAGTTTAAGCTTAAATACACGGATGGTTCTTGGCTATGCATCTATGATATTAGCCTTTTCGCTCATTTTTGTAGCAGTGAAAAACTACAGGGATAATTACAACAGCGGCATAATTTCTTTTTGGAATGCGCTTAAAATAGGGCTTTTAATAACGCTTATTGCATCTACGGTTTATGTTATCGTTTGGATGATAGACTATAGCTATTTTGTCCCCAATTTTGGTGAAAAATATCAGGCCCAAGTGTTAGCCGAACTGAAAGCGAGCGGCGCAAGCGCCGGGGTGATACAAAAGAAAGGAGCTGAAATGGCAGTCATGATGGAAAAATACAAAACAAGCCCCACCTTTAGAGCGATGTTCACCTATTTGGAAATTGTGCCGGTTGGCATTGTGGTATCGTTAATAGCTGCGCTTATACTTAAAAATAAATCTAACCCAATTAAAGTAAACGCATAGGTTAAAATAGAAATGATTAAATATGAAAAAAGTAACAGGACTGGGCGGCGTATTTTTTAAATGCAATGACCCGAAAGGTATGAACGACTGGTATGTCAAAAACCTGGGATTGCCCACCAGTGAATACGGGACAACGTTTGAGTGGCGGCAGGACGATGATCCGTCGAAAAAAGGATCCACATCCTGGTGCACGTTTCCGCAGGATACCAAATATTTCAATCCGTCAGCCAAGCCATTTATGATCAATTACCGGGTGGAAAATATCGTTACACTGGTAGATGAACTAAAAAAGGAAAACGTGACCATTATTGATGAGATTGTGGAATATGATTATGGCAAATTTGTCCATGTGCTTGATCCTGAAGGGAACATTATTGAGCTTTGGGAACCAGCAGATGAATAGGATGAGGATAAAGTGGCAGGGGTAAACCATATTCGATCTGTCGCTTTTATGTAAATCTGTCCGCTATATTCCTCTATGAAAATGGAATTTATTATGCTCTTGTTAAGGCCATTACGTTTTTATTTTTAATACCGTGTAATTTTTATGCGAAATCCGGTGTCTTACTGTCGTCCAAACATTTGTTTAAGGGCACCATCAATAATTGATATGCGTTTTTGCTTAACTGATTACTATTTCAACAACTATGGCGGGCATTAAAAGAAAAGCCTGCCTTATGTTATTGCTTGTGTTACCGGCTATAACTTACTGCCAGTTGGCGATAAGCAATATCCCCGTATTTTCGCTTACGGTTGTAGATGACAAATCGCAGCCCGCGGATGGCGCGACCGTGGAATTATTAAAAGATAACAAACTGGTAAAAGCCGCTATCACAGATGCTAAGGGCATAGCCAGATTTGACAAAATAGCGGAAGGCGACTACACGTTTTCGGTTACCTATACCGGCTATAAGCAGCAAACATCGGGTATCTATCGTTTTCCCGGGGATGTAAATACAGGTATTATCACCTTACAGCCTGCAAGTACCACGTTGCGGGAGGTAAATGTCACAGCAAGTAAACCACTTATTGAGGAAAGACAAGGCAAAGTGATACTGAACGTAGGTGCCTCGGTTACTAACGTGGGCACAACCGTACTGGAGGTGCTGGAAAAATCGCCCGGTGTAACTGTAGACAGAAATGGCGGGATTTCTTTGCAAGGTAAATCAGGAGTGCTGGTAACCATAGATGATAAACCCACCTACCTCACCGGCGACGACCTGAACAATTTATTGAGCAGTATGAGCTCGGCACAAGTGGACCAGATTGAATTAATTGCCAACCCCACCGCCAAATACGATGCAAACGGCAATGCGGGCGTTATCAATATAAAAACAAAAAAGAACAAGGCGAAAGGCTTTAACGGTTCTTTTACTGCGTCGGTTGGTCAGGGCGTTTACCCTAAAAACACCAACAACCTCATTTTAAATTACCGCAGCGGCAAGTTCAATACCTTCCTCACCTATAACGTCAACCTGGTACAATACCTAACTGACCTTTATGCGTTAAGAAAATATTATGATGCAAACGGCTCACTCACTTCTATGCTGGAGCAGCCAGCTTATTTTAAGGGGACGCTTTTAAATAATACGGTTAAAACGGGCCTGGATTATTACGTGAGTTCCAAAACTACCATCGGCATAGTGTTAAGCGGTACCGCCATTCACCGTGACGGGAATAATACTGCAAGGGCCAACTGGTTAAATCCGGCAGGTGTTTTGGATTCGGCAATTTCCACTACCAACAAAACCAAAAACCGGTTTAAGAGCGGCGCGGTTAATTTAAATGCCAGGCACACGATATCGTCATCACAGGATCTCGCGATGGATTTCGATCTGCTGCACTATGCCATCCAAAGTGAACAAAATTTTAACAACCAGTTGCTGGCCCCCGGCGGCTACGAAGAATTGACCCGGGCAAACATTCCTACCACCATCAACATTGCTTCGGGGAAAATAGATTATACACTGAGGCCCGGTAAAAACAGCACATTTCAGGCTGGATGGAAATCGTCGCACAGCAGTACCGACAATTCAGCAGCCTATCAAAACTTTGACGGTACCCAATTTGTTGACGATAACATCAAAAGCAATCATTTTATCTACAATGAAAATATTCATGCCCTTTACAGCGACTTCGAGGACAAATTCGGGCACCTCACCATACAGGCAGGCCTGAGATATGAGCACACCGGCTATCATGCCAGCCAACTGGGTAACGCCGTCCAAAAAGATTCTGCTTTTTCGCGCAATTATTCCAGCCTGTTCCCGAGTAGCTACGCCAGTTACCAGGCAGATACAGCCAATAGCTTCAGCCTTAGCGCTGGCCGCCGCATCGACAGACCTGCCTTTCAGGTACTAAATCCATTTTTCTTTATTATAAATAAATACACTTACGCAACCGGAAATCCATACATTTTACCCCAATACAGTTGGAACCTGGCGCTAACCCACCAATACAAAAATTTGCTTACCACAAGTATATCTTACAGCATCATTAGTAATTATTTCTCCCAGTTGTTCCTTGCGGATACCGCTAAAGGGATACTTTTGTATTCGCAGGGAAATGTTGGGCATACCTATAACCTGGGCTTGTCTTCTGCTGTAACGCTATCGCCATTTAACTGGTGGTCGCTTACTGCGCAGGCTATTTTTAACCACAAACAGCTTGCGGGTTTCAATGGGAACGATTATACGAGCACTATTAACCAATTAAGTTTCAATACAACAAACCAGTTTACCATAGCAAAAACCTATACCGCCGAAATAACAGGCGCATATACCACCCGTGCCCGCAACGACATACAGGAGCTATTGTATCCTACAGGGCAGTTATCGCTGGGCCTGTCTAAACCCGTGCTGAAAAAGAAGGGCACCTTAAAACTAAGCTACCGCGATATTTTTTACACCAATTGGATGGAGGGCCTCACCCAATTCCCGAACGCTACCGAATATTTTAAACTCCGCAGGGATACCCGCGTGCTTACGGTTGCGTTTACCTATCGCTTTGGTACTGCCTACAAGGTTGCAAAGCATTCGGACAACAGTGCCAATGATGAGATTGAAAGGGTTGGGAACGGATGAAGTTAATATCGAACGCCGATTTACTGATTGAAGGTAATATTGGACACCGAATGCTGAACATCGAACACCGAAGTTTGAAGTAAAAATAACATCGAACACCGAATGCTGAACACCGAACACCGAAGTTGAAACACCGAAAATTGAACATCAAATACCGAAGTTTTTACTTCATTATTCGACATTCGTTATTCAGTGTTCGATATTTAATTTTTTCAATTTTGTATGCGTTCTATAGGCGTGTATCACCTGTTTAATGGCGATAATAACTGTTGGCGGATCTTCAAGATGGATATTGTGACCGCTGTTTTTATCTACGATGTGTTTACTATTGGTTGACAAATGCGCCAAATCGTTCTGTAGCATTAGCCGCCGTTTTTCTAACTCAACAGAATCTGGCAAACCAGAGTAATTGCCATGCCCTTTAGAGAGCACGATCAAAGGGATGTTCCCCAGCATATAGGCTGATTTTCCTCTGTTTTTGTACATATCGGCCACATCCTCTGGCGACCAGTCCATTTCACCGCTGGCAGCTTTGTAATAATTAAATTGAGTTTGAGCCCATAGCTGCATTTTCTGATCCTCCGGCGAAAGGCGGTCTAACGGGGGCTCAATTGCGGTATTCGATGCAACAGGGTTTGGTTCCTTCGACAAACTGGTGTCAACATTCTTTTTTACGGTATTTTGTATTCCAAGTGCGTGTCGCCCTTGTGCCATTTCCCGTATCCTCACCGCTTTATCGTTGATGTTTATCTGTTCGTCTTCATTGAGCGCATCTACCAACACAAGGCCAACCACGTCTTTTTTATAGAATCTCGCGAAAGATCTAACCAGGAAACCGCCATACGATTGGCCCACCATAATATAAGGCCCGTTTATTCCCGCATTGTGTAATGCTGTGTGAAGTTCGTAGGCAATTTGCCTGCCCGTCCTCGGCAGGGGGCCTTCCTCACTCCAGGCATAACCCGCCCGGTCATAGGAGACAGTCATGGTTGTTTTAGCTATTGCGGGTTGAACCAGGTCCCAGATAAATGAAAAATCAGCGCTGCCGTTTTCAAAAATTACAACAGGTTTTCCTTTTCCCATTATGTGGATATGCAGGAGATGCCCACCTGCGTCAACCAGCTTACCGGTTGGGGGATATTTATACCCGCTTTGACAGTACCCTGCGCTAATTGCCGCCCAAAGAAATATTACGGTTAGGATTTGCAGTTTACGCGATTTAGTAGCTATAGATTTTTTCATAATCATCTTGTTTTGTTAGCTATTTAAATTGTCGGTATATCGGTATGATATTTTATGTTAGATGCAACAAATGGATATAAGGTTTCAGTCAATTTGCTTTTTTCAACGTTTGATTCATTTCAATCAACATCTTGTTGGTCAAGGCATTCACCCCGGGTATATCTGTAATCCAGTAGCGGAGGTTTGATCTGTTTTCAAAGTCCCGATCAACCGGTTGATCGCCAATTTTTATTGTTAAATTAGTGACCGAATATGAATTTGATCTTCATTGTACTGGGCTTAAATTTTTATGCCATATTTGTGTTAAAGCGCAGTTGGCTGTTAGAAATCAAGCCCTACACCATACTTTTTGCTTTTAATCTATGCTTATTTATAGCCGCTCATTTATTTCAATACAAACACTTAGAGAACAATAATTTTACAGCGGCCTTAAAGATCCCGGCACCCCAGCAATTATTATTCCTGGCACTACTTCTGGTATACCGAGGTATTTTTAAAAAAGATCCCGCGGATACGCTATGGAGTATGGACTGGAAGTTGATAAAAGATGGGGTGTTCAATTTTATTTTTTTCGTTTCAAGCCTTCTTCCAACAATTCTGGCGCTTGATAATTCAATTTGAAGCATTTATTAAAATTCCAGACACATGCATTGATGCTAAAATTTATTAGGTTCAACATAATATTATGATATTTAATTACATTGGCTGCAGTAATTTGATCTGACAATCCCGATATAATTCGCGTTGTTATTCGATCTCCCCGGCTTAAACTAAAAAATTTCGAATTGAACTCTTCAGAAATACTGGAACCATCCGATAAACAATGAAAATGACTAAAACAATAACTGTATGGTTTGTACTGCTTTTGCTAACGGTTGGAAGGGCCTTTGGTCAAACCGGGCCGGGAATGATGCCGAAAATTATCGAAAAAAATGGTCGCCATGCCCTTCTTGTCGATGGAAAACCATTCCTGATCCTGGGTGGGCAAGCCCACAACTCCAGCGGCTGGCCTGGGATGCTGCCGCAACTGTGGTCGGCCGTGGAGAAGATGCACGCCAACACCCTCGAGGTGCCTATCTATTGGGAGCAGATTGAGCCCCAGCCGGGAAAGTTTGATTTTTCGCTGATCGGTACGTTGCTTACGCAATCGCGGGAGCAAAAGGTGCATCTTGTGCTGCTGTGGTTTGCCACCTGGAAAAATGGCAGTAACCATTATATGCCCGAATGGATGAAACGTGATGCGGGGAAGTACCCCAATATAACTGGTCAAAATGGCCAGCCCGTAGATTCGCCTTCACCAAATATAAAAGCCACCATGGAAGCGGATATAAAGGCTTTTACAGCGGTAATGAAGTATTTGAAGAAAGCAGATGCACAACATACGGTGATCATGGTGCAGGTAGAAAATGAATCGGGCGCATGGGGAAGTGTGCGGGATTATTCTGCCCACGCGCAAACATTATTTGAAGGTCCTGTGCCCGCTGAACTGCTAAGACCGGGGGTACTTATGGCTTTAAATGTGCCTGTCGTTACTGAAGGTTCCTGGCAAAAGGTGTTTGGTGATAGGGGCGACGAGTATTTTCAGGCCTGGTCAGTCGCCCGGTGCGTTGGGCAGGTAGCAGCCGCAGGCAAAGCGGAGTACCCATTGCCTTTGTATGTGAACGCCGCACTGCGCGATCCCCTCACTAACCCAAAAGCAACAACATACGAAAGCGGGGGCCCCACAGATAACGTGATCCCGATTTGGAAGGTGGCGGCACCGGCCATCGATCTCGTGGCTCCGGATATCTATCTTTCAGGCAGTGAGAAAGTGTTAAAGGTGATCGATTTGTATGATCGGCCGGATAATACCCTTTTTGTGCCGGAGGCCGGTTTTAGTCCTGACAATGCGAAATACCTGTACGAGGTTATTGCCCGTGGAGGCATAGGCTTTTCACCGTTTGGTATAGACGATAATGGGCGGGGAGCAACAACGGCCGAAGTCACCCAGCATCTTGCGCCTTTTGCGCAGGAATACGCAATGGCCGCTCCAATGATGCGGGAGCTTGCGAACTGGGCGTTTGAAGGAAAAATAAAAGCTGTGGTTGAACGTGAGGATCACGCCGATCAAACAATCGATTTGGGGGCGTGGCAGGCCATCGTATCATTCGGCGCAGGCGGACGGGGGAATGCCACGCAGCCCAATCTCCATCCAACCGGCAAAATGATGATTGTGAAATTGGATGAAAATAAGTTTATCCTGGTTGGGACCCTTTGCCGCATCACCTTTCGTCCTGCCGGTCGCAACTTAGGGAGGGCCTGGCAATACCTTAAAGTGAAAGAGGGTCACTTTGAAAACGGAACATTCAAATTACTCCGTATCCTTAATGGTGATGAGACGGATTGGGGAGGACCAGGTTTTGGTGCCGCACCAACCGTGTTGCAAACAACGCTGATTGTACGATGAAATGCCTGCGCCGGGCTTCTCCTATAAGTACATATAAGTTAAAGTGAGTTCGATTCAAGAAAAACCCTTGCCCTATCAGGGCTACCCGTTTGTAGAATTAATTCACAGAGTTGTGTTTTGCCCCATCAGGGGTTACCCTTTGCGAATTTGGGTAGCCCCTGACGGGGCAAGAAATATGTACGTATTTGGGCTACAAATGGGTAGCCCCGATGGGGCATATGCAGTAATAGTGTCCAATTCCCATGTAGAATTTAAGTTAACCCACAAAATAATGAACCTTACTTCAACTTCTGACCAGGTTTAATCCATTCCCTGCCGTGGATCAGCATTTTTAATCTTCGCCGCTTTAAAGAAATATGCTGGTTGATCTGCTCGTTTTCATCGTGATGCACTTTATAAGCGTTAATGATATCTTTATAGGATACGATGCCGATTATTTTATTTTTAGACAAAATGGGTAGCGCTTCAACCGACGCTTTAGACATTGTTTCTACGGCTCTTCGTAAACTGTCTTCACTTTTTATGGTAAGCGGAGTATCGTTAACAATAGTTTTAAGCGTAGTTCCCGGATCAAGATCATGCCTGAATATATCCGCCAGTTTGATGGTTCCTAAATAATCGCCCTTCTCCTGGGCGAGGATAAAGTAACTCTCCTTTATATTCTTTAATTTAACCCAATCCCGCACTTCCTGGATTGTATTTTCAGGGCTAAGCGCTATTCCTTCGTCGTTGACAACCTGCGCAACTGTCAGTTTGCTCAATAGATCCGGCTCATAGGAATCGGGCGTAAAAACACCTCTCCGGGCTATTTTTTCTGTCATTATCGTATTTTCCATTAAAAAGAAAGATACAATGTATGATGCCGTACATGCGCCCAATAAAGGAAGCAGCGCATGGGATTGTCCCGTTGACTCGAGCGCAAACGTGATACTGGTTAGATAAGCCCTTGAAGCACCTGCAAACATAGACGACATCCCTATTAAAGCGGCAAGAGGTATATTGATGCCGGAATGGGGGAAGATATATAAAATAAGCGCGCCCAATATGGCGCCGCCTGCTCCTCCGATAGTTAGCAGTGGGGCCAGGGTGCCTCCGGAGGTGCCACTCCCTAATGCGATTGCCCAGGAAAGAAACTTGAAAAAAAATAGCCTTAGTACGATGATGATGGTGACCGTACCCGATAAAATATTAATGATATTGTCGTATCCCACACCTAAGGTGTGCGGGGCAAAGTAGCCGATGATACCAACAGCCAGGCCACCTACAGCCGGCCACCACATCCAGTGTATGGGCAGTTTTTCGAAGATGTCCTCGATAAAATAAACAATTTTGGTAACGCCTAAGGATAAAAAACCGATAACCAAACCAATGGTGCTGTAGATGGCTAATGCACCGTTAGAAGGTGTTTGAATATCGGGCATTGGAAATACAGGGCCGGTATCGAATAACAGGTGATGCCCTGCCGCCCCGGTGATACAAGCCAATGCCACAGGTAAAATTGCCCTCGGGGAAAATTCAAAGAGCAATAGTTCTATCGCTAAAAAAACAGCGGCAATCGGGGTGCCAAATATGGCCGACATACCCGCGGTGGCGCCTGCGGCCAATATGATCTTGCGTTCGTTAGAGGTGACTTTAAATAATTGCCCCAGGGTTGATCCGAGCGCGCCGCCTGTTGCGATGATCGGCCCCTCGGCCCCAAACGGGCCACCTGTTCCGATGGCTATTGCCGAAGATATTGGCTTTAAAAAGGTAATGGAAGGCTTGATCTTACTTTGATTGGTAAGTATTTGCTCCATTGCTTCGGGTATCCCATGCCCCCGTATGGCTTTTGACCCGTATAATGC